>DASYRU010000501.1:0-1678 GCA_036004165.1 Actinomycetota bacterium | reverse complement strand
TGCCGGTGATGCGAGCCCCCGTCGTACAGCACGCAGCGGGCGCCGACCGCCCGCGCCGCCGCCAGGTCGTCGAGGGCGTCCCCCACCAGCAGCGCCGCCGAGGCCTGGACCTCGAGCGCGGCGAGGTGTGCCATCAGGTGCTCGTTCTTGCCGCCACCACCGTGCACGCGCAACCCGTCCACGCGGAGGAAGAAGCGGCCGATCCCCAACCGCTGGACCAGCGGCACCAGGTCTTGGTGCCGCCACATCGACAGCAGTGACTGGGTCAGGCCGGCCGCCTCGGCGGCCGCCAGCGCCGCCCAGGCGTCGGGCGCCAGCCTCAGGCGCTCCAGCCGGGCGTGGTAGCTGTCGTGGTAGGCATCGTCGAGCGTTCGCCATTCGCCTGGCTCGATGGGACGACCGGCCACCTGCTCGTAGAACCGCTGGACCGGCCGGGTGTAGTGACTGCGGTAGGTGTGGGAATCGATCGGGGAGAGGCCCAGCGACGCCAGCGCGTCGTTGATCGCCGCGACCACCGCGACGTGGTCGTCGAACAAGGTGCCGTTCCAGTCCCACACCACGTGGCGGACGGCGCCGCCGGCAGGACGGCGGTCGCCAACCCTGCGCCCCATGCAGGGCAGTGTAGGCGCAGGTAGTCGCCCGCCGGATCAGGAGCCTTCGGGCCCGCGGGTTGCCGTCGTGGCGCGGGTTGGGCGCGGTGGCTTCGCGCCATAGTCGCCCAGGCCGTGCTCAAGCAGCGCGAGGGCCTGGCGGGTGAGGCTGCGGATGTCGGCGGCGAGTCGAGCAGGCTCGTCGTCGGCCAGGACGCGCCGGCGCACCTGGCCGAGCAGCGCCCGCTGGACGCCCATCAGGGCGTTGGCTGCCACCTGGGGGCGAATGTCGTCGGGTGGGGCGCCGGTCTCGTCGGCGAGCAGGTCGGCGAGGGCGTCGGTGGAGCGGGCGATCGCCTGCTGTTCGCGGGCCAGCAACGCCGGGCTGGCCGCGATCAGGCGGTTGACCGTCCGCAGCTGTGCGAGCGCTTCGGTGTCCCCGGCTTCGGCCTGGCCGAGCAGGCCGCTGGAGTCGAGCAGGAAGCGGCGGAAGGCCCCCAGCACCGGCTCTCCCGCCGTCCGTGCTCTGATGGCGTCGAGCAGCCGCCCCTCAAACGCCTCGAGCCGGGAGTAGAAGAGGTCTTCCTTGGTGCCGAAGTAGTTGAACACGGTCGCCTCGGCGACCTGCGCCTCGCGCGCGATCTCGGCGACCGTGACGCGGTCATAGCCACGCTCGGCAAACAGCCGCCAGGCGGTCTCGGCGATCGACTGACGTGTCTGTTCCTTCTTGCGTTCACGAAGTCCCACGGCTACCCCGACGGTAGAGTAGCACCAAACGTAGTGCTACTCTATATTTAGAGTCAGTCTAGACACAGAGGCCGAGCAGCGAACGAGGAGGTGCTGCGGAAATGCGCGTCAGCATCGGGGTGACGAACTACTCCTGGCCGGGCGGTCCGCCGGGACTCGGCTCCGAGCTCACCCAGTTGGTCCGTGGCGCCGACCAGGCGGGCGTGGACACCGTCTGGGTCGTCGACCACCTGCTCCAGGCCGATCCGACGGCTGCACCCGACGACACCGAGATGCTGGAGGCCTACACCACGCTGGGGTTCCTGGCCGCACAGACCGAGCGTGTCCGGCTCGGCACCATG
>DASYRU010000500.1:0-4668 GCA_036004165.1 Actinomycetota bacterium | reverse complement strand
CTGCTTCGCCGCGTTCGCCGCCGCCGCGGCGATGGCCGAGCGGTTCGGGTCGCTGCGCCACCGCCGCTCGATCGAGCTGCAGCGGGTCGCCGAGCGCTACTGGGCCGGCCGCTGGGACGAGGCCGTGGCGATCGTCGACGCCCTGGTCGCCGGGGCCGAGCGGCACTACCTGGAGTGGGAGTGCCGCCTGTGGCGGGGGCGGATCCGGCTGGCCCGCGGACGGCTGGCCGACGCGCTCCAGGACGCCGAGACCGCGGTCGCGCTGGCCAGCGAGGCAGGCGACCCGCAGAACCTGCAACCGACCCGCGCGTTCCTGGCCCGTGTCCTGCTGGCCGCCGGACGCGGGGCGGCGGCCGCGGCGGTCGCCGAGGAGCTGCTGGCCGGGCTCGGCGGCGGCGTGCTCGGCCCCGACCTCGGCGTCGACCTCGGGGTGGTGCTGCGCGGCCTCGACCGGCCGGCGGCGCTGGACGGCCGCGACATCCCACCCTCGCCGTGGCTGGAGGCGGCGCGGGCGTTCGCGGGCGGCGATCCGCTGCGGGCGGCGGCGGTCTACGCCGCCGTCGGCTCGCGACCCGACGAGGCCGACGCGCGGCTGGCGGCGGCCCGACGGCTGGCCGCCGACGGCCACGTCGAAGCGGCCAGCGCGGAGCTGGCGGCCGCCCGCGCCTTCTGGACCGAGGTCGGCGCCGCCGGCTTCCTGGCCGAGACGGCCGCGCCGCCACACGGCTAGGACCGCAGGCATTACCTGGGCGTTAGCGTCGCCTGAGAGGTTCAGGCCATGCAGCGGACCCCTCCTCGGCATCTCGCCCCAACCGAGCGGACGCGCTCCCAGACCCGGGACCATCTGCTGGTCGAGTCGCTGCTCGCCGTGGTGGCGATCGTGCTGACCGGCATCATCGTGTTCGGGCCGCTGCTGCCGGAGGCGAGCGTGGCCGCGCGCCTGCCCAACCTGCTGCCGCCGGCGCCGACCACCACCAGGACCGAGCCCAGCGGCACGGCCAGCCGGCCGGCACCCGTCCCCGCCAAGGGGAACCTGCTGGTCGACCCCAGCTTCGAAGCCGGGACGGCCGGGGTGCAGGCGCTCGGCGGGACCAGCCTGGAGCGGGTCGGCGACGCCAGGCAGGGCAGCTGGGCGGTGCGCCTGGCCGGCGGGTCGGAACGGCTCGCCGGCATCGCGCTGGTCGACGTCACCAGGCTCAAGCCGCGCAGCATGTACGTCGCCACCGCCTGGGTGCGCGCCAGCCAGCCCGCCGCCACCGTCCAGGTGCACCTGGTCGAGACCAGATCCGGCGAGCGCTTCGCCGTCGACACCGCCGGCGCCGTGGTCGGCGACGACGAGTGGCGGCGCCTGGAGGTCGCCCACATCGCCAAGCGGCCGGGCGCCGCGCTGTCGCTGGAGATCGTCAGCCCCGACCTGGAGAACGGCCTGAGCGTGCTGGTCGACGACCTCTCGATCCAGGCCAAGCAGGGCTCGTTCCTCGCCGGCCCCTGACCCGGCTTGCGCGCCGGCGCTAGCCGGCGGGCCTCGGCAGCGAGGCCAGGGCCCGCTCGGCCCGCTGGAAGACCTCCTCGACGTCGCCGGAGGCGCTCACCCGCCTGACCCTCCCGACGTAGTGGGCCAGCAGCGGGCCGGCCTCCCGGCGGTAGGTGACCAGGCGGGCGGCCACCGTGTCCGGGCTGTCGTCGCTGCGGCTCTCCATGCGGGCCAGCCGCGACAGGCGGGCCGAGGCGACCTCGTCGGGCACCACCAGCTCGAGCACCAGCTGGATGGGGCGGCCGTCGGCCTCCAGGGTGCGGTCGAGCTCGGCGGCCTGTCGGACCGTCCGGGGGAAGCCGTCCAGGATGAACCCGTCCCCCAGCCGGGCGCCGACCAGCTGGAGCACGACCCTGTCGGGCACCGGGTGGCCACGCTGCACCTGCTCGGCGATGTGATGCGGGTCGCCGAACTCCACCGAGCTGCGCAGCAGCTGGCCGGAGGAGACGTGGGGCACGCCGAGCAGCTCCGACAGGTGCGGGCCAAGGGTCCCCTTGCCGGCGCCCGGCGGCCCCAGCAGCAGCACCCGCCGCAGCGCGCCGTCTGGCATCGTCCCGCTCAACTGACGCTCACTCCGATCAGGCGGCCGATCCCGAAGGTGGCCGCGGCCGCCAGCCCACCGACCAGCAGCTGCCGCGCACCCGAGCGGAGCACCGAGCGGCCGGTGAGCAGGCTGATCCCGGCCCCGACCAGGAACAGGGACACCGCGGAGAGGACCGTCGAGCCGACGAAGGCGGCCGTGCCGGTGGCCAGCAGCCACGGCAGCACCGGCACGATCGCGCCGGCGGCGAACGACACGAAGCTGGAGGCGGCCACCCCCCACGGCGAGCCGAGCTCGTCCGGGTTCAGCCCCAGCTCCTCGCGGGCCATCGTGTCGAGGGCGTTGCCCCGGTCGCGCATGATGCGGGCCGCCATCGCCTCCGCCTCCTCGCGGCCGACGCCCTTGGCCCGGTAGATCAGCGCCAGCTCGTTGGCCTCCTCGTCGGGCATCGCCTCGATCTCCTCGGCCTCCAGCGCGATCTCGCGTTCGAACAGCTCCCGCTGCGAGGTCACCGAGATGTACTCCCCCGCCCCCATCGAGAAGGCGCCGGCGAGCAGCCCGGCCAGACCGGCCAGCAGCACCAGGCTGCGGTCGGCCTGGCCGCCGGTCACCCCCATCACCAGCGCCAGGTTGGAGACCAGGCCGTCGTTGACGCCGAAGATCGCCGCGCGCAGGGCGCCGGAGGCGTCCCCCCGGTGCCAGCGCTCGCCACGCATGATCCCGCCGGCGCGGGCCATGGACGGTGTCAGCCCGGCGAGCACGCGCGCGTGGATGCGCTCGTCGGTGGCCATCGCCACGGTGGCGTCGGCGACGCCGTCGTAGTGGCCGGCGTCGGTCATCTCCGCCCGCTCCACGATCGGCAGCACCGCCTTCGGACCGAAACGCCGCGCGAGCCAGGCGATCAGGCGGGTCTTCGCCCCCGGCCGATGCTCCTGCGGGCGCGGCTCCGGCTCGCCCAGCTCCACCAGCTTGGCCGCCCAGTGCATGGCGTGGCGCTCCTCGGCCTTGGCCAGCTCGAGGAAGATCTCCCGCTGCTCGCCGTGGGCCCGCTCGGCCAGCGCACGGTAGGTGGCCGCGCCGTCCATCTCGTCGGCCCAGTGCTCGCGGAACTGTTGCGCCTTCGACGCCAACCAAGCCCTCCTCGTCGCCCCTCAGTGTTGGACGGGTACGGGCCGGCTCGCAAGCCGGACCTTAGAGCGCCGGCCAAGTACCCACGGCGCGCGCCGTCACCGCACCCTGTCACCGCAGGTGATCGAGGCGCGGCACCGATACTTGGCCGCCGCTCTAGCCTTCGGCGCGGTCCTCGTGGACCCCCGCGGCCCGCAGGGCGTCGAGCGCCCTGTCGCCGTCGTCGGGCTGGAGGTTCACCGCCCTGGTGGCGTCGGTCAGCACCAGCACCTCGTAGCCGGCGGCGCGGGCGTCCAGGGCGGTGGCCTGCACGCAGTAGTCGAGTGCGAGCCCGACCACCACCACCCGCCTGATGCCCTGCTTGGCCATGAACTCGGCCAGCTCGGGCTTCCAGGCGCTGTACTCCTCGTGCTCCGGCTCGCGGGCCTTGAAGACCCGGAAGTCGGGGTCGATCCGCAGGTCGGGATGGAACTCCCACCCCGGCGTGCCTTCGACGCAGTGCACCGGCCACGGCCCGCCCTGCTCGACGAACGAGCAGTGGCCCGGCGGATGGCTGTCCTGGCTGGTGACCACGGTCTGGAAGCGGGGCACGAGCTGGTTGACGAGCGGGACGACCTGGTCGCCCTCTGGGACGGCCAGGCTGCCCCCTGGGCAGAAGTCGACCTGCAGGTCGGCCACGATCAGCGCGTCGTCGCTGTCTGGTGAGAAGGTCATCGGGGACTCCTTGGCTCGATGGCTGCGTTGACGAGGCGCCGCTCTGCTGGCAGCCTGTACGCCCACATGATGGCATCGATGGCGCTGGCGGAGGCGCCCGGCCCCTGGGGCCCGGCCGCCCTGACCACGCGCGCATGCGCGCCGATGGGCCTCGGTACCGGCAACTCGGCCGCCGGCCGGCCGCCGTGTCGCGGGGCCGCGGCCCGGCTCGCCCGCTAGCAGGGCACGCCGAGCCGGGCGCGGCCCGCTTCCCCACCCACCTTCCCGCATCGAGGAGGCATGCTGCGATGGCCAACCGTGACCAACTGCTGGTGTCCACCGACTGGCTGACCGATCACCTGAACGACCCGACGGTCCGGGTGGTGGAGGTCGACGAGGACACCGACGCCTACCACCGCGGCCACATCCAGGGGGCGGTCGCCGTCAACTGGAACACCGACCTGCAGGACCCGCTGCGCCGCGACTTCATCGCCCCGGAGGCGTTCGCCAAGCTGCAGGACACCCTCGGGATCACCCCGGACACCACCGTGGTGCTCTACGGCGGCAACAACAACTGGTTCGCCGCCTACGCCTACTGGTACTACAAGGTCTACCAGCACGGGCCGGTGAAGCTGCTGGACGGCGGCCGCAAGGCCTGGGAGCTGGAGGGCCGCCCGCTGACCACCGACCCGCCGACGGCCACCGCCACCGCCGGCTACCCGGTGCGCCAGCCCGACAGCTCGATCCGGGCGTTCCGCGACCAGGTCCTGGC
>DASYRU010000499.1:0-6788 GCA_036004165.1 Actinomycetota bacterium | reverse complement strand
GTGCGGGGCGGCGTGGTCGCGGCGGTGGCCACCATGGGCGTGATCATGGGCACCGACATCCCGATGTTCCTCGGCGCGATGATCATGGGGCCGTTCGCCGCCTGGTGCATGAAGCACGTCGACAAGATCTGGGAAGGTAAGATCCGGCCCGGCTTCGAGATGCTGGTCAACAACTTCTCGGCGGGGATCCTGGCGGCGGCGCTGGCCGTGGCCGGGTATTTGGTGTTCGGGCCGCCCATCGAGGCCGTCGCGAAGGGGGCCGGTCACGGGGTCGATTGGTTGGTCTCCCACCATCTGCTGCCGCTGGCGAGCCTGATCATCGAGCCGGCCAAGGTGCTGTTTTTGAACAACGCGGTCAACCATGGGGTGCTGACCCCGCTGGGGATCCAGCAGGCCGCCGCGAACGGCAAGTCGATCCTGTTCCTGCTGGAGGCCAACCCGGGGCCGGGGGCCGGGCTGCTGCTGGCCTATGCCATCTTCGGCACCGGGCTGGCCCGCAACACCGCCCCGGCGGCGTTCATCATCCAGTTCTTCGGCGGCATCCACGAGATCTACTTCCCCTATGTGCTGCTGAAGCCCCTCACCCTGCTGGCCACGATCGCCGGCGGCATGGTCGGCATCTTCACCCTGGTGGTCTTCGGTGCCGGGCTGCGGGCGCCGGCGGCTCCCGGGTCCATCATCGCCGTCTACGCCCAGACCCCCGGCAACAGCCTGGTCGGGGTCACCCTCTCGGTCCTGTTCGCCGCCACGACGTCGTTCATCATCGGCTCGATCATCCTGCGGGCCAGCCGCCGCCGCGACGAGGAGGGCGACCTGGCCGCGGCGACCGCCCAGATGGAGGGGCTCAAGGGCAAGGAGAGCTCGATCTCCAGTGTGCTGACCCAGCTGGAGGCCGACGAGGCCCAGGCCCGGACCGAGCGGGTCGAGCCGATCCGCAAGATCGTGTTCGCCTGTGACGCCGGCATGGGCTCCAGCGCCATGGGGGCCTCGGTGCTGCGCAACAAGCTGAAGAAGGCCGGGTTCACCGACGTCAGCGTGGTCAATGTGGCCATCGCCAACCTGGACGACAGCTATGACCTGGTCGTGACCCACCAGGACCTGACCCTGCGGGCCAGGGACCGGACCCCGAGCGCCCAGCACGTCTCGGTCAGCAACTTCATGAACAGCCCCAAGTACGACTCCATCGTGGACGAGGTGCAGCACACCAACGCTCCGCAGGACACCGGCGCGCCGAGCTGAGCCACGGGGACGTTTCCTACCGACGAAGGAGCTCGCTCGCATGAGTGATGTCCTGACCCTGTCCCAGATCAAGATGCCGGGCAGCGCCCAGAGCAAGGACGACGCCATCCGCGAGACCGGCGAGATCCTGGTCGACGTCGGCGCGGTCGAGCCGGCCTACATCGACTCGATGTTCGAGCGGGAGCGGTCGGTCTCCACCTACATGGGGAACTACCTGGCCATCCCGCACGGCACCAACGAGTCCAAGGAGTCGATCAAGCGGTCGGCCCTGTCGGTGATCCGCTACCCCGAGCCGATCGACTGGGACGGCAACGAGGTCCTGTTCGCCCTCGGGATCGCCGGCTACCAGGGCGGCCACATGGACATCCTGAGCCGGATCGCCATCGTCTTCTCCGACACCGACGAGGTCGACAAGCTGGTCGCCGCCGGGTCGGCGCAGGAGATCTACGACCTCCTGAACGCCGTCAACGAATGAGCGGGGCCGCCGTCCACTTCGGCGCCGGGAACATCGGCCGCGGGTTCGTCGGGCTGCTCCTGCACCGGGCCGGCTACCAGGTGGTGTTCGTCGACGTCGTCGACGAGCTCATCGACGCCCTCAACCGCACGCCCAGCTACCTGGTCAAGGAGGTCGGCCTCGAGTCGCGTGAGGAGCGGGTCGACAACTACCGGGCGATCAACAGCCGCGGCGACGAGCCGGCCGCCGTGGCCGAGATCGCCTCGGCCGACATCGTGACCACCGCGGTCGGCCCGACGGTCCTGAAGTTCGTCGCCCCGGTGATCGCCGCCGGGCTCCGCCAGCGGGCCCACGGCACGGCCCCCCTGGCCGTCATGGCCTGCGAGAACGCCATCAACGCGACCAACGTGCTGGCCGAGCACATCCGCGCCGCCGTGCCCGAGGACGAGTGGCCGGCGGTGGCGGCCAGGGCCGTCTTCGCCAACACCGCCGTCGACCGCATCGTGCCCGCCCAGTCGACCGACGGCCTGGACGTCACCGTCGAGACCTACTTCGAGTGGGCCATCGAACGCCCACCGTTCGGCGGCGACGAGCCGTCGATCCCGGACGCCACCTGGGTCGACGACCTGGCCCCGTACATCGAGCGCAAGCTGTTCACGGTCAACACCGGCCACGCCGCCACCGCCTACCACGGCTTCGCCAGGGGCATCAAGAAACTGAGCGACGCCCTGGCCGACGACGTGGTGCGTGCCGCGGTCGAGGGCGTGCTGGCCGAGACCAAGCAGTTGCTGGTCGCCAAGCACGACTTCACCGCCGAGGCCCAGCAGGCCTACGTGGACAAGATCCTGCAGCGGTTCGCGAACCCGTACCTGCCGGACACCGTGGACCGGGTCGGCCGGCAGCCGCTGCGCAAGCTCTCCCGCTCCGAGCGGCTCATCGGACCGGCCGCCGAGCTGGCCGAGCGGGGCATCCGGCCCCAGCACCTGCTGGCCACCGTGGAGGCCGCGCTGTCGTTCGACGTCCCCGACGACCCGGAGAGCGTGGAGCTGCAGCAGCTGCTGAGGATCCTGACGGCGGCGGAGGCGACCGAGCGGATCACCGGTCTGAAGCCGCCCGACCCGCTGTACGCCGATGTGCTCGCGGTGGTGGCGCGCAGGGTCGGTCTAGGGGCGTGAATGGGACAGTCGAGCCCGAGGCTCGCCGTGCTGACCAGTGGCGGCGACGCACAGGGCATGAACCCGGCCGTCCGGGCCGTGGTCCGCACCGCCCTCAACCATGGGGCGGAGATCTTCGCCGTCTACGAGGGCTACCAGGGGCTGGTCGACGGCGGCGACCTTATCCGGCCGGTGACCTGGGATGACGTCAGCAACATCCTGAACCGCGGCGGCACCGTGATCGGCACCGCCCGCTCGGTGGAGTTCCGCCAGCGCGAGGGCCGGCGCCGGGCGGCGAATCACCTTGTCCAGCGCGGCATCGACCGGCTGGTCGTGATCGGCGGCGACGGCAGCCTCTCCGGGGCGGATCTGCTTCGCCAGGAATGGCCGTCGCTGGTCGAGGAGCTCCTGACCGCCGGCGCCATCGACCGGGAGACCGCCGAGCGTCACCCGGCGTTGATGATCGCCGGACTGGTCGGCTCGATCGACAACGACATGCTCGGCACGGACATGACCATCGGGGCCGACTCGGCCCTGCACCGCATCGTGGAGGCCGTCGACGCGATCGGTTCCACCGCGGAGAGTCATCAGCGCAGCTTCGTGGTCGAGGTGATGGGCCGGCACTGCGGCTATCTGGCGCTGATGAGCGCGATCGCCGGGTACGCCGCCTACGTGCTGATCCCCGAGTGGCCGCCGGACCCGGGCTGGGAGCGGGACCTGTGCGAGATCATCAAGAACGGCCGCGCGGTGGGCCGGCGCCACAGTATCGTCATCGTCGCCGAGGGCGCGCACGACTCGGCCAACCGGCCGATCAGCAGCGAGCACGTCCGCCAGCTGCTCAAGGAGCAACTGGGCGAGGATGTCCGGATGACCATCCTCGGGCACGTGCAGCGCGGCGGCACGCCCAGCGCCTTCGACCGGTCGATGAGCTCCATCCTGGGGCACGCGGCCGTCGAGGAGGTCCTGGCCGCCACGCCGGAGAGCGTTCCGCAACTGATCGGGGTTCGGGACAATCGGGTGGCCAAGGTGCCCCTGATGGACTGCGTCGCCCGGACACGCGAGCTGGCCGAGCGGATCGCGGCCAGAGACGTCGACACCGCACTGATGATGCGCGGTGACAGCTACACCGAGATGATCCACATCTTCCGCTCCATCTCCAGTGCACGTCCCAGCCCGCATTCCAAGCGTCGCGCCACCCGGATCGCCCTGCTCAACGTCGGCGGGCTCGCACCGGGCATGAACGCCGTCGCCGGGGCGGCGGTGCGGCTCGGGCTGGATCGCGGCTACACCATGCTCGGAATCAACGGCAGCTTCCGCGGCCTGATGGACGGGGACGTACGGGAACTGCAGTGGGGCGACGTCGAGGGCTGGAGCGGCCGCGGTGGCGCCGAGCTGGGGATCAGCCGGGACGTTCCGACGGTCAAGGACCTGGACGCCATCGGCCGCGGCCTGGAGGATCAGCGCGTGAACGGGCTGCTGATCATCGGTGGCTGGGACGCATTCCTCGCGGCGCACATGATGCACCGCGAACGCGAGCGGCACCTCGCCTTCCAGGTCCCGACGATCCTCCTCCCGGCCACCATCGACAACAACATCCCCAACTCGGAGTTGTCGGTGGGCGCCGACAGCGCGCTCAACCTGATCGTCGATTCCATCGACCGTCTGCGCCAGGCCGGTACCGCGTCCCGTCGCTGTTTCGTCGTGGAGACGATGGGGGGGTTCTGCGGCTACCTGGCCCTGTTGGGCGGGTTGTCCGGGGGCGCGGTGCAGGTCTATCTGCACGAGGAGGGCATCACGCTTACGGAGCTGGCGCACGACGTCGAGCGGATGGTCGAGAGCTTCCGGGTCGGGCAGCGGCTCTTCCTCACGGTGTCGAACGAGAAGGCGAGCCCGATGTACACCAGCGAATTCCTGTGCCGGCTGTTCGAGCAGGAGAGCCAGGGCCTGTTCGACGCCCGCGAGGTGGTCCTCGGCCAGACCCAGCAGGGCGGCGCGCCGTCCCCGTTCGATCGGATCCTCGGCACCCGCCTGGCCGCGCACTCCATCGACTGGCTCAGCTACCAGATCGACAGCGCCAGCGCCGACGGCGCGGTGATCGGCCTGCACGAGGGCAAGGTCCGGGTGCTGTCGTTACGCGACGCCGGGGAGCTGGCCGACTGGGAGCACCGGCGTCCGGTGAACCAGTGGTGGATGCAGCTGCGCCCGATCATCGACGTGTTGGCCAGTCGACTCGCGGCGAGTCACGCCGGCTCGGACTGAGCCCGGCCCGGGACCGGCGGCGGTGCGGTCCCCGGGGGGCGGGCGGTGCGGCCGGTCAGCTGCGGGTGGCGGCGCGGACGGCGGTGCGGGCGGCGCGGCCGTCCTCGGCCTCCAGGGCCAGGCCGGCCAGGCCCCGGCACTCGGCGCGGGTGTGGGCGGCGACCGCGGCGCGGACGGCGGGCACGCTGACCGGCGCCATCGACAGGCTGGTCACGCCGAGGCCGATGAACACCAGGGCGAGCAGCGGGTCGCTGGCCGCCTCGCCGCACACGCCGACCGGCTTGCCGAGGGCACTGCCGGCCTCCGCGGTGAGCCGGACCAGCTCCAGCAGGGCCGGCTGCCAGGCGTCGAGCAGGTCGGCCAGCTCCCCGGCCATCCGATCGGCCGCATAGGTGTACTGCGACAGGTCGTTGGTCCCGATCGACAGGAAGTCGCAGGCGGCGGCCACGTGGCGCGCCCGCACCGCGGCCGCCGGCACCTCGACCATCACGCCGGCCGTGCCGAGCCCGAGCCCGTGCACCTGCTCGGCGAACGCGGCCGCCTCGGCCGGGGTCGACACCATGGGCGCCATGACCCACACCTGGGCCGTGCTCGCCGCCGCGGCCCCGGCGACGGCGGCCAGCTGCTCCTCCAGCAGCCGGGGATGCCGCCGGGAGGTCCGCAGCCCGCGCACCCCGAGGGCCGGGTTGGGCTCGTCGGGCACAGTGACGAACTGCAGCGGCTTGTCCGCGCCGGCGTCCAGCGTCCGAACCACCACCTTGCGACCGCTGAAGGCGTCGAACACCCGCTGGTAGACGGCCTGCTGCTCCTCGCCGGTGGGAGCGTCGGGCCGATCGAGGAAGAGGAACTCGGTCCGGAACAGCCCCACGCCCTCGGCGTCGGCGGCCGCGGCGGCGGCCAGGTCCCGGTCGCCGGCGATGTTGACCAGGAGCTGGACCGGATGGCCGTCGGCGGTGCGGCCGGGACCGCTGACCGCTTGGAGCGACGCCAGCTTCGCCTCCTGGGCGTCCAGCGCCTCCCGCACCGTCGCCGCATCGGGCCCGACGACCACGCTCCCCTCGGTCCCGTCGACCAGAACCGCCTCGCCCTCGGCGACGGCCGTCGCCCCTCGGCAGGCGACCACTGCGGGGATGCCGAGGGACTTGGCCAGGATGGCCGTGTGGCTGGTCGGCCCGCCTTCCTCGGTGACGATGCCGCGGACGCGCCCGGCGTCCAGGGTCGCGGTGTCGGCCGGGGCGAGGTCCACGGCCACCAGCACGAACGGGTGGCCGGGGTCGGGGACGCCCGGCATCGGCACGCCGAGCAGGGTGGCCACCGTGCGGTTGCGGAGGTCGTCGAGGTCGGCCACACGCTCGGCCATGTAGGGCCCGGCGGCCGCCAGCATGGCGCGGAACTCTTCGAAGGCCTCGGTCACCGCCGTCACCGCCGCCTTGCCGGCCTGCACGGCCTCGGTGACCTTGGACGCCAGGGTCGGGTCCTGGGCCATCATCGCCTGGGCGGCGAGCACGCCGGCCGCCTCCTTGGGAGCGCGTGAGGCCCGCTCCTCCAGCGTGGCCGCGACCGCCTGCATGGCGGCCAGGGCGGCCTGGTTCTCGGCCTCCGGGTCGCCGGACGGGGTGGCGTCGGTCGGGACAACCGGCGGGGCGGCCATCCGCGCCACCGGTCCGGTGGCGACGCCGGGG
>DASYRU010000498.1:0-7319 GCA_036004165.1 Actinomycetota bacterium | reverse complement strand
CGCGGGCATCCCGGTCACCGTGCTGGCCGACACCGCCGCCGGCGCGGCCATGGCGGGCGGCCTGGTCGATGCCGTCCTGGTCGGCTGCGACCGGGTCGCCCGCAACGGCGACACCGCCAACAAGATCGGCACCTACCAGCTTGCCGTGGTCGCCGCGGCCAGCGGCATTCCCTTCTACGTGGTGGGGCCGCTGTCCTCGTTCGACCCGGAGGCTCCCGACGGGGGCCAGATCGTCATCGAGCAGCGGCCCGCCACCGAGGTCAGCATGCTCGCCGGGTCCCGGCTGGTCCCCGAGCAGGCGGCGGTGTGGAACCCGGCCTTCGACGTGACTCCCGCCGCGCTGGTCACCGCCCTCATCACCGACGCCGGCGTGCTGCGCCCCCCGTTCGAGCCCGCGATCGTAACGGCCCTGGCCGGCCACGCCGATCCCCCGGACCCCCTCAGTCGATGATCGTGTGGGAGCGCAGCCAGCTGGCGGCGACCGCGGCCGGCTGCTGGCCCTCCGCGACCACGCGGTTCAGCTCCGCCAGGTCGGCGGTGGTCAGCTGGGCGCTGGCCGCGTTCAGCAGCCGCTCCAGCGCGGGGCCGTAGGCCGCCACGATCTTGTAGCGGACCGCCGGGACGACGTTCTCGGCCGGCTGCAGCCGGCGGTCGTCCCGGAGCTGGACCAGGTCCTTGCCGGGCAGGCTCCCGTCGGTGGTGTCGATCATGCCCACGTCGATCTCGCCGGTCCCCAGCGCCGCGGCGGTCACCGCGCGGGTCGGCATCGGCAGGAAGCGCTCGAACTGGAGGCCGTAGATGTCCCGCAGGCCCTGCAGGCACAGCGGCCGCTCCGGGCACTCCGGCGGCCCGCCGAAGGTGAGCTGCCCGGCGATCGGTGCCAGGTCGGTGAGCCGCTTCACGCCCCGCCGCCTGGAGAGCTCGCCGGTGACCACGAAGCCGTTGCGGTCCTCCGCCGGCGAGAACGCCAGCACGCTGACCCCCCGCATCCCGAACAGCTGCCGCAGCCGGGCGTGGGTCAGCGCCGGGTCGGCGGTGGCGGGGTACCGCCGGTCCTGCAGGAAGCTGAGCGCCGAACCCAGGTACTCGGGTACCAGGTCGACCTTTCCCTGCAGCAGGGCGGGGTCCACCACCTCGCGGATCCCAAGCCGCGTGACCTGCTCCACCGGATAGCCGTGCCCTTGCAGGGCCTGCCCGTACAGCTCGGCGAGCAGTTCGCTTTCGGGGAAGTCGAAGGAGGCGATCGTGATGGTCGGCCGCCGCGGGTCCTCCGTCACCGGCTGCCGCTCCGGCTCCCGGGTGCACCCGACCGCCAGCACGGCGAGCAGGACGACCGCCAGCAGCGGGGTCGGCGGGACCGCCGAGACGCCTCGACGCATGCGCCACTCCTGTTCCGGCCTGGTTTCGACAGGCTACACTGGCCGTCGAGCCGCACCGGTGGCGATCGCCGACTCCGAGGTCCGGGAGCCCGCTGCATGGAACCCACCCTGCGGAACGCGCCCGGTACGGTGGGCGATCCGGCGCGGACCCGCTCGGCGCGGGTCTCCCGGTCCGGCCGCCACCGGCGGCCGTCGGGCGAGGCGCCGCCGCTGCCCCGCACCCTGGACGTCTCCGGCAGGTGGTGGCTGGCCGCGGCCGGCGTGGTGCTGCTGCTGTGGACGGCGATCATCAGCAACAGATCGACCGCCCTGTTCGTGCTGTCGGCCGACCAGACCGTGGTCGAGCAGGCCGCCAGGATGCGCACCGGCATGCTGACCGACGTCATGCAGACCGTGCATGCGCTCGGGTCGCGCTGGACGATCCGCCTGCTGCTGTGGTCGGCCGTCGCGGTCCTGCTGGTCTTCCGCCGCTTCCGGCACCTGTACGTCTTCCTCGGCGCGACCCTGGCCGTGACCGCCATCACCTCGCTGTTCGCCTACATTGTCCTTTATCCACGCCCGCTGGCCGTCGAGATCCTCGGCGAGTGGAGCGGCTACGCCCACCCGTCCCGACCCGTGGCCGTGTTCACCGCCGTGGTGGTCGGCATCCTGTACTCGCTGGTGCCGAAGGGCCGGCTCCGCCAGCTCGGCAAGCTGGTGGCGGCCGTGCTGGTGGCGGCCCTGTCGGTGTCGCTGGTCTACCTGGCGGTGAACTCGCCGACCGACGTGCTGATCGGCGTGGTCATCGGGGTGACCCTCCCGCTGGTCGCCTTCCGGCTGCTCACCCCCAACGAGGTGTTCCCGGTCAGCTACCGACGCGTCAGCAGCGCCCACCTGGACGTGGGCGGGCGGCGTGGCCAGGCGATCCACCGGGCCCTCGAGGAACAGCTCGGCATCCAGGTCCACGAGATCAAGCCGTTCGGGCTGTCCGGCTCGGCCGGTTCGACGCCGCTGCGCGTCCGCGTCAAGGGCGAACCGGAGGCCTGGCTGTTCGCCAAGCTGTACGCCGGCAGCCACCTGCGCTCCGACCGCTGGTACAAGCTCGGCCGCACCCTGCTGTACGGCCGCCTGGAGGACGAGAAGCCGTTCAACACCGTCCGCCGGCTGGTGCAGCAGGAGGACTACGCCCTGCGGCTGATGTACGGCGCCGGGGTGCGCAGCCCGGAGCCGTTCGGCATCGTCGAGATCACCCCCGAACGTGAGTACATCGTGGTCACCGAGTTCTTCGACGGCGCCCGTGAGATCGGCGAGCCCGAGGTCGAGGTCGACGAAGCGGTGATCGACGACGGCCTGCGGATCATCCGCCGGCTGTGGGACGCCGGCCTGGCCCACCGCGACGTCAAGCCTGCCAACCTGCTGGTGCGCGACGGCCGCGTGCACCTGATCGACGTGTTCTTCGCCGAGGTCCGGCCGAGTCCCTGGCGGCAGGCCGTCGACCTGGCCAACATGATGCTGGTGCTGGCCTGCCGCTCGAGCTCGCAGCGGGTCTACGAGCGGGCCAGGCTGCAGTTCGGCGAGGACGAGATCGCCGAGGCGTTCGCCGCCACCCGCGGACTCACGATGCCGTCCCAGCTGCGGCGGGTGATGCGCGAGCAGGGCCGCGACCTGCACGCAGAGTTCCTGCGGCTGCTCCCGGAGCGGCCCCGACCGATCGCGATCCAGCGCTGGAGCATCCGCCGGGTCGGCCTGATGGTCGGGGTGCTGCTGCTCGGCCTGGTCGTGGTGCTGCTGTTGTTCTCCAACTTCAAGGCGGCCGGGCTGCTGTGAGGCGCCTGCCCCTGCTCGCGCTGGCCTGCGTGCTGCTGGCCTCCTGCAACCCGGCGGTGCAGACGGCGCAGGACTTCACCGCCTCCCACCAGCCCAACTGCACCTACCACGGCCAGATGGGCACCGTGCTGGTGATCCTCATGGCCCAGGCGGTGCCGACCGCCAGCCAGGTTCCCTGCATCGAGCTGCTGCCGGCCGGCCTGACCGTGAGCGACGTGTTCGTCCGCAACGGCCGCGCGCGGTTCGCGCTGGACTCCGACCGCGACCTCGGCCATCACGTCGTCGAGGTGGTCCTGGAGCGCAGCTGCCGGCTCGGCAGCGTCACCCAGGTCCCCTCCGACACCCTCGGCGTGCGCCGCTACCAGGAGGTCGTGGAGGTCGTGCCCGGCAGGCGCTACCAGGGGATGCTGTACCACCTGTTCGAGGGCGGCTGCGTCACCTACCGGCTGGACTTCAGGGGCGGCGAGCAGGCCCGCCCGCTCAGCGAGGTCAGCCTGGCTCTGGGGTTCGTGTCGCGGGAGGCGCTCCGCAAGACCGTCCATGACTACACCGAGGGCCGGCTGGAGCTGGACCCGCCGGCTGCCGGCGGGTAGCGGCGATGGCGACCAGCAGGACGCGGACCCCGAGCCGGCGGCGGCCGGCGCTTGCCCGTCGCCCGGCGTGGGCGCTGCCGCGCCACCCGGGCGATGCGGTCCGGCTGCTGGTCGGCGTGGCCATCCTGGTGGTCAGCAGCGCGATCGTCGGTGACCACCGGGTCGGCGTGCTGGAAACCAACGTGTTCCGGTTGGTCAACGACCTGCCGGGATGGCTGTTGCCGCTGTTCTGGCTGGTCATGCAGGCCGGCAACCTGCTCGCCGTCCCCGTGGCGGCAGGCCTGGCCGCCGCCGCACGCCGCTTCCGGCTGGCCGCCGGCCTGGCGATCGGCGGCATCGGTGTATGGCTGCTGGCCAGGCTCATCAAGGAATTCATCGGCCGCGGCCGCCCGCCCGACCTGCTCGGGCAGGTCAACATCCGCGGAGCGGCCGCCGACGGGCTCCTCGGCTACGTGTCCGGCCACGCGGCGGTGTCGGTCGCCATGGCGACCATCGCGAGCCCCTACCTGGGCAGGCGCGCACGCCGGATCGTCTGGGTGGCCGCCGCCCTGGTCTGCGCGTCGCGCGTGTACGTCGGCGCCCACCTGCCGCTCGACGTGATCGGCGGCGCCGCCCTCGGGTGGGCCGCCGGCAGTCTGGTGCACCTGCTGTTGGGCGCCCCCGGCGGACGGCCGGACGCCGCCCGGGCCGCCAGGGCGCTGGCCGAACGCGGCATCGAGGCGGTGGAGGTGACGCCGCTCGGCGGCCGCGACGCCCGCCGCTCCGCCCGCTTCCACGCCGTCACCGCCGGCGGCGAGCACCTGTTCGTGAAGCTGATCCCGCGCGAGCGGCGCGACGCCGACCTCGCCTACCGGGCCTGGCGACGCCTGTTCGGCGGCGCCACCGCCGAGCGGGGCGGCGGCGGCGCCGGCCCGCCGGAGCGGCAGGTCGAGCGGGAGGCCTACCTCGGGCTGCTGGCCGCCGCCGCCGGGGTGCGCACCCCCCGGGTGATCCTGGCGGGACCGTACGGCAACGGCGCCGGGCTGCTGGTGCAGCGCCTGGTGCCCGGCCGCTCCCTCGAGGAACGCGACCCTGCCGAGATCGGCGACCCGGTCCTGGCCGCCACCTGGCGCGAGGTGGCCCGGCTGCACGACGCCGGCATCGCCCACGGCGACCTCGGCAGGCACAGCGTGGTGGTCGACGACGGCGGACGACCGTGGCTGGTCGACTTCGACCACGCCCAGCCGGCCGCCTCCCAGCGTCTGCGGGCCGCCGACCTGGCCGAGCTGCTGGCCGGCCTGGCGGTGCGGTTCGGCGCCGAACGCGCGGTGGCGTCCGCCCGCACCGCCCTCGGCCAGGAGCGGCTGGCCAGGGCGTTGACCACCCGCCCGTCCGACCTGCCCCGCGCCACGCGGCGGGAGCTGCGCGCCCATCCCGGCCTCTGGGACCAGCTGACCCGCCTGGCCGGCGCCGCTCACCTGCCCCGGACGAGCAGGAACGCCCCCAGGTAGGCGAGGCTGTTGATGGCGGTGTGGGCCAGGACCGGGGCGAGCAGGCTGCGGCCGCGCAGGCGCAGCCAGCAGAACCCGTAGCCGGCCAGCCAGGTGGCCGCCACCGCGGCGGCGAGCGCGGCGACGAGCTGCAGGCTCGTCCCGACGTGGTCGCCCGCGGGGTTGCGGTCGAGGCCGGCCGCCGCGGGCAGCAGGTGCCAGAGCCCGAACAGCAGCGAGGACGCCGTGGCCGCCGCCAGCGGGGAAGCCCGCCGCAGGAACAGCCCGAACAGCACGCCGCGGAACACCAGCTCCTCGAACACCGCGGTGCCCAGCGGGATGCGCACCAGCATCTGGTAGGCGGCATACCCGACCGCGACACCCTCGACCCGTTCGTCGGCCAGGAACGTGCGGACCGGGGACAGCGCCGCCCCGAACGCCAGCGCCAGCGCCACCAGCGCCACGGCGACCAGGCCGACCCTGGCTCCCCGCCCGGCCATTGCCGGGTCGAGGCCGAGCTCGTCCCAGGACGCCCCGAGCCGCCTGGCCAGCGCCACCAGCAGCGCCCCGAACGCCAGGTTGGCGGGCACGTACGCCCAGTGCGGCAGCCACAGGTTGCCGACCAGGTTGTACGCCCCGACCAGCGCCACCAGCCCGACCTCCGGTCCCGGCCCGCGCTCGGCGACGCGGCGTGCCGCCGCCTGGCTATGCCGGAGGCGTGCCACGCGGCCAGGAGCGGAAGGCGGCGACCAGGCTGCCCATGGTGGCGTCGGGGATCACCCCTGGGGCCAGCCGGCCCGCCACCCGGATGGTCGTCTCGAGCTGGTCCAGGTAGGCGGCGCAGCCGTCGCAGCCTTCCAGGTGGGTCTCGAAGCGGGCCCGCTCGACCCGGTCGAGGCCGCCGCCCAGATGGTCGGCGGCCAGCTCGACGACCTCCCGGCAGTCCAGCACGGCCACCGGTCAGGCCTCGACCTTCTGGCCCTTGCCGATGACCACGACGCCGCCGTCGCTGCGCTTGAAGCGGGCGGCGTCGGCCTCCGCGTCCACGCCGATCCTGGCGCCCTCTGGGATCTGCACGTTCTTGTCGACGATCGCGTTGCGCACCACCGCGCCAGGCGCGACCTGCACGTCGTGCATCAGCACCGAGCCCTCCACCAGGGCACCGGCATGCACCTTGACCCCTGGCGACAGGATCGAGCGGCGCACCGTGCCACCAGAGACGATCACCCCGGCACACACCATCGAGTCCAGCGCCTGCCCGGTACGTCCCTCGCCATCCTCGAACACGAACTTGGCCGGCGGCAGCGGCTCGTGCCAGGTCAGGATCGGCCACCTGCGGTTGTACAGGTTGAACACCGGATGCACCGAGATCAGGTCCATGTGGGCGTCGTAGTAGGCGTCCAGGGTGCCGACGTCGCGCCAGTAGCCGCGGTCCCGGTCGGTCACCCCGGGCACCTGGTTGTCGGCGAAGTCGTAGACCTCGGCCTCGCCGCGCTCGACCAGCATCGGGATGATGTTCCCGCCGAGGTCGTGGTTGGAGCGTTCGTCCTTGGCGTCAACCGAGACCGCCTCGATCAGCACCTCGGCGCGGAAGACGTAGTTGCCCATGGACGCGAACACCTGGTCGGGGGCGTCCGGCAGGCCCACCGGGTCGGTGGGTTTCTCCCGGAAGGCGCGGATCGTCCGGCCGTCGCCGGCGACCTCGATGACCCCGAACTGGTCGGCCTGCTCGATGGGGGCGCGGATGCCGGCCACCGTCACCCCAGCCCCCGACGCGACGTGCTGCTCGACCATCTGGCGAGGATCCATGCGGTAGATGTGGTCGGCGCCGAACACGATCACGTACTCGGGCCGCTCGTCGTAGACCAGGTTCAAGCTCTGGAAGATCGCGTCGGCGGAGCCTGCATACCAGTGGGGGCCGCGGCGCATCTGCGCCGGCACCGGGGTGACGTAGTTGCCGAGCAGCGGCGACATCCGCCAGGTGGTGGCGATGTGGCGGTCGAGGCTGTGGCTCTTGTACTGGGTCAGCACCACGATCTTGAGGTAGCCGCCGTTGACCAGGTTGGACAGCA
>DASYRU010000497.1:0-9052 GCA_036004165.1 Actinomycetota bacterium | reverse complement strand
AGCGCCGAGCTGAACGGCTCCTCGCCGGCGACCTCGGCCGCGACCAGGTGGGTGGGGTGGTCGTGGTTGGCGGGCATCTGCACCGCCAGCTGGCCGCCGGCGGCGAGGGCGGCGACCAGCCGGCCGAACAGCGCCTCGTGGTCGGGCAGCCAATGCAGCGCCGCGTTGGAGAAGACCACGTCCCAGCCGCCGCCGCCGAAGCCGGCGATGTCGCGGAGCTCGAACCGGAGCCCGTCGGCGGCCAGCGCCGTGGCGCGCTCGAGCATGGCCGGCGAGCTGTCGAGGCCGAGCGTCTCACCGGCCGCGAGGAGGCGGTGGAGCTGCGCGGTCAGCTCGCCGCTGCCGCAGCCGAGGTCGACCACCCGGCCGCCAGGGACCGGGCTGACCAGCGCGAGCAGGTCGTGGAAGGGCGCCGCGCGCTCGGCCGCGAAGCGGCCGTACCGCTCGGGGTCCCAGGTGTCCACGCCCACCATCCAAGCGGGCGCCGGCAGCCGCGGTCAACGCGGGCTCAACCGCCCCGACCGACTCCCGATATCACCAGCGAGGACTCTAGCGAGACGGGAGCGCGACGTGCGGTTGTCCGTGAAGGGGTATCTCGCCCTGCTGGTCGGGATCTTCGTGGCCGGCCTGGTGGTCGTCGGCCTCGTCGGCCAGGGCGCGGCCCGCAGCGTCGACCACGCGCTCGACGTCGTCAGCGACCGGCACCTGCCCGAGGTCAGGGCGGCGCTGGAGCTGGAGGTCGCCAACAAGGAGCAGCAGAACGCCCTGGCCCGCCTCCTCCTGGACCAGGGCGCCGACGACGTCCCGGCGTTCAACCGGAGCACGGCGGACTTCCAGCGCTGGCGCGGCGAGTTCGGCAGCGGCCAACCCGGCCAGCAGCAGGTGCTGCTCGGCGAGATCGACCGCCTCCTCCGCGAGTACCTGGCCGGCGCCAAGCAGGTCATCGCCCTCATCCAGGCCGGGCGGATCGCCGAGGCGACCAGGCAGCACGATGCCAAGTTGGAGACGGCCGAACGCCAGTTCTCCAGGCGGCTGGAGGAGCTCAAGAGCCTGAACGTCGAGACCGTCGAGCACGACAACGTCGAGGTGGACCGCACGACGGCCAGCTCCGAACGCCTCACGCTGCTGCTGATGGCGGTGGCGATCCTCGCTGGTGGGGCGGTGGCCGTGCTGCTCGTCCTCGGCATTCTGCGCGGGGTGGCCCGACCGCTGCGGGCGGCCGGCGCCGACGTCAAGGGGAACGCCGATCAGCTCTCGACCGTGGTCGAGCAGCTCGCCGCCACCACCGCGGAGCAGTCCAGCGGCGTCGCCGAGACCTCGGCCACGATGGAGGAGCTGGCCAGGGCGGCGGCGTCGATCGCCGACACCGTCGACGACGTCGCGGCCCAGGCGGACACCACAAGGGCCAACCTGGAGCAGGCCGAAGCCGACATCAGGGCCTCCGGCGAACGCACCCTGGCGCTGGTCGAGCGGGTCGGTGAGGTCGGCGTCATCCTGTCGCTGATCAACGAGATCGCCGACCAGACCAACCTGCTGGCCCTGAACGCCGCGATCGAGGCGGCCAGGGCGGGCGAGGGCGGCCGCGGCTTCGCGGTCGTGGCCGACGAGGTGCGCCGCCTGGCGGAGCGCTCCAAGAGCTCGGCCGGCGAGATCGCCAAGGTGATCGAGGGGGCACAGTCGGAGTCCAACGCCACCGTGCTCGACATGGAACGCACCGCCAAGCAGATGCGGGAAGGGCTGACGCTGCTCGGGCAGGTCGCGGACGCCACCGCCCAGGTCCGCCTCACCACCCAGCAGCAGCGCTCGGCGACCGAGCAGGTGGTGGTGACGATGGAGCAGATCTCCAACTCCAGCGGCCAGGTCTCGACCACCGCCCAGCAGATCGCGACCTCCGCCGACCACCTGGCCTCGCTCGCGGGCAACCTCGAGCGGGCAGCGGTCACCACCAGCGAGCGGCTCTGAGGCCGGCGATGACGCGCGCGGTCCTGCTGCCGGTGGAGCGGGACTGGTTCGCGCTCCCCATGCACACGCTGCAGGAGGTGGTGGCCGGGCCGATGGTCACGGCCGTGCCGGCCGCACCGGCGACCCTGCGGGGCCTGTTCAACGTCCGCGGCCAGATCGTCCCGCTGCTGGACACCGCCGCGCTCCTCGGCCTGGGGCGGATGACGGCGGCGCCGTTCGCCGCGGTGGTGCAGACCGCTGACGGGCCGGCCGGCCTGGCCACCACCGGCGTCCCCGAGCCGGCCGAGCTGCGCACGCGGATCGGTCCCGCCGACTCCAGAGGAGCGGTGGCCACCTACGCCGCCGCCGGGCGGATCGCCACGCTGCTTGACCCGGCGGTGCTGCTCGCCCCGAACAGCGCCGGCGCGGCGACCTGAGGTGGACGTCACCGGCCAGGAGGAGCGCTTCCGCCAGCTGTTCGCGGAGGAGGCGGAGGGCCGGCTCGCGACCCTCAGCGAGCTGCTGCTCGAGCTGGAGGCGGCCAGCGGCGACGCCGAGCTGCTGGCGTCGGTGTTCCGGGAGGCGCATACGCTGAAGGGTTCCGCCGCCGTGGTCGGGCTGGGCGAGGTGGGCCGGGTCGCCCACGCGATGGAGGAGATCCTCGACGGCCTGCGGCGGGGCGAGCGGGCCGCGACCCCCACGCTGGTCGACGCCCTGCTGCGGGCGGTCGACGGGATGCGCGAGCTGATCCCGGCCGCCCTTGGCGGCGACGACCGCGCCGCCGAAGCCGACCGGCTGGTGGCGGCGCTCCAGGAACCCTCGGCCGCCGGCACCGCACCGGAGCCGCCCGAGCCGGCCTCCGAGGCCGGGAGGCCGGCGGAGACCGTCGCGGCGCCGGCCGGCGGGACCCGCGGTGGCGAGACGATCCGCGTGCCGGTGGAGCGGCTGGACGAGCTGGTCCGCCTGGTCGGGGAGGCGGCCGCCGCCTATCTGCGGGTGGGGCGGCTGCTGGCCGAGCGACTCGGCCTGGACCCCGCAGGCGTCCCCGAGCTGCGCGAGTTGTCCAGGGTGCTCGGCGACCTGCAGCAACGCACCTTGCGCGCCCGCATGGTGCCGTTCGCGACCATCGTGGAGCCGTTGCGGCGAGCCACCCGCGACCTGGCGCGCTCGCTCGGCAAGGCGGTCGAGCTCGACCTGCGGGGGCAGGAGACCGAGCTCGACCGGGGCGTGCTCGAACGGGTCACCGACCCCCTGCTGCACCTGGTGCGCAACGCCGTCGACCATGGCCTCGAGACGCCGGCGGAGCGGGAGGCAGCCGGCAAGCCGCCGAACGGCACGGTCCGTGTCCACGCCATGCAGCTCGGCTCGGAGGTCGTGGTCACGGTGACCGACGACGGCCGCGGCATCGACGTCGGCCGGGTGCGCGAGCAGGCCAGCAAGGCCGGCGACGACCTGGAGGGCGTGGACGACGACGAGGCGCTCTACGCCATCTTCCGCTCCGGGCTGTCGACCGCGTCGTCGGTCTCGCAGGTGTCCGGGCGCGGCGTCGGCCTCGATGTGGTCAGGGCCAGCCTCGAGGCGGTTCGCGGCCAGGTCGAGGTGCGCACGGAACCGGGGGGCGGCAGCGAGTTCCGCGTCAGCGTCCCGATCAGCATGGCCGTGCTTCCCTGCCTGCTGGTCGAGGCGGCCGGCCAGCGCTACGGCATCCCGATGCACTCGGTGGTGACCACCGAGGCGGCCGGCTGGACCGAGGCCAGCCTGGAGGGCCGTCCGGTCATCAGGGTGCGGGACCAGGTCCTGCCCGTGTCCAGCCTGGCCGCGACGCTCGGCACCGGCGAGGCGGCCGCCGGACCGGCGGTGGTCGTGGCCAGCCTCACCCGCAGGCACGCCTTCCAGGTCGACGCCCTGCTCGGCCAGCGTGAGGTGGTCCTCAAGGACCTCGGGCGGCTGCTCCCGCGGGTCGACCTGCTCGGCGGAGCGAGCGTCGAGCCCGACGGCGCCATCCTCCTGGTGCTGGACACCTCCGGCCTGGTCGAGCGGGCGAGGCGGACCGCGCCGGTGGCGGGCGTCCCCGTCCCGTCGGGGACGGCCGCCCGGCAGGCCCCACCCGTCGCCCATGCCAGCATCCTGGTGGTCGACGACGCACCGGTCGTCCGCGAGCTGGAGCGCTCGATCCTGGAGCGGGCCGGCTACCAGGTACGCACCGCGGCCGACGGCCAGGAGGCGCTGGCGATGCTCGCCGCCACACCCGGCGACCTGGTGATCACCGACGTGGACATGCCCCGCTGCAACGGCTTCGAGCTCACCAGCGCCATCCGCGCGGAGCCACAGCTGGCCGGGTTGCCGGTGGTGATCCTCACCTCGAAGGCCGACGACGCCGACCACCGGCGGGGCCTGGACGCCGGCGCCGACGCCTACGTCGTCAAGAGCGCCTTCGACGAGCAGGCGTTGCTGGACGTGGTCGCCCGCCTGCTGGGTGGCGCGGCCGCCGTGGGCGTGCCATCGACCAGCGCGGACGGAGGCCCGCGGTGACGCCGGCCGTGCGGGTGGTCGTGGTCGAGGACTCCCCCGTGCAGCGGGCACGGCTGGTTGCCGCCCTCGAGGCCGAGGGCGACATCCGGGTGCTCGGGCAGGCCGGCGACGGTGCCGACGCGCTGGCGCTGGTGCGGCGCCTCCGGCCCGACGTGGTGACCATGGACCTCGGGCTGCCGGGCGAGGGCGGCATGGCCGCCATCGAGCACATCATGGCCGACGTCCCCACGCCGGTCCTGGTGCTGTCGGCCCAGGTGAGCGGCGCCGCCTCCGGCGCCGCGATGGAGGCGCTGCTCGCCGGGGCGTTGGAGGCGCTGCCGAAGCCGGAGCGCTGGGACGACGACGCCGAGCGCCTGCTGCGTGGCCGGGTCCGGCTGCTGAGCAAGGTGACGGTGGTCGCCCACCCGCGCGGACGCCGGCGCCCGGCCGCTCGCGCCACGGCCAGCCCACCGCTGGTCGCGATCGCCGCGTCGACCGGTGGCCCGGCCGCCCTTGCCGAGCTGCTGCCCGGCCTCGACGAGCTGCCGGCGGCGGTGCTGCTCGTCCAGCACCTGCATCCCCAGCTGGTCGACGGGTTCGTGAGCTGGATGCAGCGGGTCACCGCGCTCCGGGTGGTGATGGCCGCGGACGGCGACCACCCGCAGCCTGGCGTGGTCTACGTCGCCCCCGCCGGTAGCCACCTCAAGCTCGCGCCGCGCAGCCGGCTCGCCCTCGATGCCGCCCCACCGCGCCTGCATCGGCCCTCCGCGGACGAGCTGTTCTCGTCGGTCGCGGCCAGCGCCGCCAGGACCAGCGTGGGGGTGCTGCTCACGGGGATGGGCGACGACGGCGCGGCGGGGCTGCTGGCGCTTCGCGAGGGGGGCGGTGCGACCATCGCCCAGGACGAGCGGTCCAGCGTGGTCTTCGGCATGCCGCGGGCGGCCCAGCAGCTCGGCGCCGCGTCCCAGGTGCTGCCGCTCGACAGGATCCCGGGGGCGATCCGGGCCGCGGTCGGGAGGCTGGCGAGGTGAGCGCCGCCGTGCGGGTGGCGTCCAGGCTGCTGGCCGAGCGGGCCGGCCTGCACCTGAGCCGCGGGCTGCAGGAGCGGCTGGCCGCCTGCGTGCAGCGGGAGGCGCAGGCCCGCGGGGAGATCCCGGAGCGCTACGTCGCCGGGCTGGCTGCCGACCCGGATTCCTTCCAGCGGCTGCTCGACTGCGTGACGATCCAGGAGACCTCGTTCTTCCGCCACCCCGACCAGTTCGCCGCCCTTGAGCGGAACCTGCTGCCGGCGCTGCAGCCGCCGGTGACGATCTGGAGCGCCGGCTGCGCCAACGGCCAGGAGGCCTACAGCCTGGCCATGGTGCTCGCCGGCTCCGGCTGCAGCGACTGGCAGGTCCTGGCCACCGACATCTCGTCGACCGCGGTCGACCGCACCCGCGCCGCCCGGTACACCACGGCCGAGCTGACCGGCCTCCCCGCGCCACACCGTCGCTGGCTCCGTCAGGCCGGCGAGGCGTGGGAGGTCGATCCTGGGTTGCGGCAACGGCTGCAGGTCCAGCGCATCAACCTGACCGAGCGGTTCCCCTGCGAGGCCGGCCGGTGCCAGGTGGTGTTCTGCCGCAACGTGCTGATCTACCTGGCCAGGGCCGAGGTCGCGGCGTTCATGGACCGCCTCGGCACCTGGCTGGCGCCCGGCGGGGCCGTCTTCCTCGGCTACTCCGAGACGCTCACCGCCCCGACCGGCCGGCTGCGGGTCGAGCAGCTCGGCGACGCCTGGGTGCTCCGCCGGCCGGCGCCGACGTCCGGCGCCGGGGCGGCGCCAGCCCGCCGCCGGCCGCAGGCGACGCCGGTCCGGGCCGAGGTGGCCGGGGCCGGGGCCGCAGGAACGCCGGAGGCGCTGGCGATGGTGGCCGCCGGGGAGGCGGCGGCAGCCCGGGGCGACCTCGGGAGCGCCGTCGGCGACTTCCGCAAGGCCGTCTACCTCGACCCCGACCAGCCGATCGCCCATTTCCAGCTCGGGCTCGCGCTGGAGGCCGGCGGTGACGTGCGCAGCGCCCGGCGCGCCTATGCCGCCGCCCTCGGCGCCCTCGACCGCTGCGACCCGGAGACGGTCGCGACCGGCCTGGAGGGCTGGCGGCCGAGCGAGCTGGGCGCCGTGCTCCGGGACAAGCTGGCCAAGGCGCGGGCGCCGACCGGGGAGCCCGACCGGTGAGGGCGGTCGTCGCCTTCCGGTCCGGCGGCCAGGACTACGCGGTGGCGGTCGAGCGGGTGCAGCGGGTGCTCGGCGCGACCGGGCTGGTGCCGCTGCCCGACCCGCGACCCGGCGTTGCCGGCCTGCTCCGCCACGGCGGCGACACCGTCACGGTGCTGTCGCCGCTCGGCGCCAAATGGGGCCAGGTGCTCGTGCTCGACCACGGCGGGACGGTGGTGGGCCTGCTGGTCGACGAGGTCACCGGAATCGACCGGGTCGAGGATCCGGCGGTCGGGCCGGCACCCGCCGGGCAGCGGTCGCCGCTGGTGGCCGGCGTGCTCAACCGGGACCGCCAGGGCGAGGACGGGACGGACGGAATGCTGCTGCTGCTCGACCTCGAGGTCCTCGTCGACGGGCTCCGCCGGTGAGCGCTCCGGTGGTGGTGGTCGCCGAGGACTCGGTGGTGATCCGGGCGGTCCTGTGCGAGCAGCTCCAGTCGCGCGGCTACCGGGTGGTCGAGGCGGGCGACGGCGCGCAGGCGATGGACGCCTGCCGGCGGGAGCGGCCGGACGTGGTGCTGCTCGACGTCGAGATGCCACAGCTCGACGGGCACGCCGTGCTGGCCAGCATCAAGGCGGAGCCGGAGCTGACCGACATCCCGGTCGTGTTCGTGACCTCCAGGGTGACCACCGAGGACGTGGTCGAGGGTCTGCGCCTCGGCGCCCACGACTATCTGCGCAAGCCCTTCGAGGCGAGCGAGCTGCTGGCCCGGGTGCACGCCGCCGTCCGCATCAAGGCGCTCCAGGACGAGCTGCGCCTGCGCAACGCCGAGCTGGAGCTGGTCAGCCGGACCGACGCCCTGACCGGGCTGCGCAACCGGCGCCACCTCGAGGAGCACCTGCAGCAGCTGGCGGCCATGGCCGGCGAGCTGTCGGTGCTGCTGCTGGACATCGACCGGTTCAAGCTGGTCAACGACCGGCGCGGCCACGCCGCCGGCGACCAGGTCCTCCGGGTGGTCGCCGGCCGGCTGCGCGACGCCACCCGGCCTGGGGACGTGCCAGGCCGCTGGGGCGGCGAGGAGTTCCTGGTGGTGCTGCCAGGGACCGGCGCGGCGGAGGCGGCCGCGCTCGGCGAGCGGGTGCGGGCCGCGATCGCGGCCAGCCCGGTGCCGCTTGGCGAGGAGCCGCTCGCGGTGACCACCAGCGTCGGGGTCGCCTGTGGCGTCGAGGACGGCTGGGAGGGGCTGGTCCGCCGGGCCGACACCGGCCTGTACGCGGCCAAGGAGGCCGGGCGGGACCGGGTGGTGGCCGGGCCGCCGGCGTTCCCCGTCTCCACACCCTGAGCGCCGCCAGCAGGGTTCTCCGGTAGCGTTACGCCATGCTGGTAGCGGTCACCGGGTCGACCGGGCTGATCGGCACCGCACTGGTGCGCCGCCTGACCGGCGAGGGCCACCAGGTGCTGCGCCTGGTCCGCTCGCGGCCGCAAGGCCCCCAGCAGGCGCACTGGGACCCGGCGGCCGGCCGGATCGACGCTGGCGCGCTCGCCGGGGCGGACGCGGTCGTGCACCTGGCCGGCAAGAGCCTCGGCGACAACCTCCGCTGGACCAGGCGGGTCAAGCGGGAGCTCCTGCAGAGCCGCGTCGAGGGCACCGGCCTGCTCGCCGAGACCATCGCCGGCCTGGACGACGGCCCGCGGGTGCTGGTGTGCGCCTCGGGGATCAACTACTACGGCGACCGCGGCGACGAGCTGCTCACCGAGCAGAGCGCGAGCGGGCAGGGGTTCCTGGCCGAGGTGTGCCGGCGCTGGGAGGCGGCCGCCGACCCGGCGAGAGCGGCGGGCATCCGCGTGGTGCACCTGCGCACCGCGCTGGTGCAGGCCGCCGACGGCCTTCTGGCAAGGCAGTTCCTGCTGTTCCGGCTCGGGCTCGGCGGCCGGCTCGGCTCCGGCCGCCAGTGGTGGAGCTGGATCGCCCTCGACGACGAGGTCGGGCTGTACCAGCACGCGCTCGCGACCGCGGAGCTGGAGGGGCCGGTCAACGCCGCCGCGCCCAACCCGGTGACCAACGCCGAGCACGCCGCCACCGTGGCGCGGGTGCTGCGCCGACCGGCCCTGCTGCACGTGCCGGAGTTCGGCCCCAGGCTGCTGCTCGACGGCCTCGCCGACGAGCTGCTGTTCGCCAGCATGCGGGTGCTGCCGGAGGTCGCCCTGGCGAGCGGCTACCGGTTCGGCTTCCCGGAGCTGGAACCCGCCCTCCGCCACGCCCTCGCTCCGTGAGAAATCGCTTGCGCGCACCTGCGGGGCGCTGCACAGTGCTGGCTGACGCTGTCGTCGACCGGCGCACGAGCTGCCGGGGAAGCTGGAGGAGGTGCGACATGGCCATGCCCGCCGTCAGGGAGGGGGCTGGACGCC
>DASYRU010000496.1:0-1919 GCA_036004165.1 Actinomycetota bacterium | reverse complement strand
ATGCGGGCGATCATCGCCATCCACGACACCGCGCTCGGCCCGGCCCGCGGCGGCACCCGCTACAAGGCCTACGCCAGCGAGGAGGAGGCGCTGGAGGACGCGCTGCGCCTGTCGCACGGGATGACCTACAAGTTCGCCTTCACCGACATGCCACGCGGCGGCGGCAAGGCGGTGCTGCTGAAGCGGGACGGCACCGCCGACAAGCGGGTGCTGCTGCGGTCCTTCGGGCGCTTCGTGCAGCTGCTCGCCGGCCGCTTCGGCACCGGGCCCGACCTGGGCACCAGCGCCCAGGAGATGGTGGAGATCGCCCACGAGACGGACTACGTCTGGGCGATCGACGAGCGCTTCGGCGGCACCGGGGACTCGACCCCGCTGACCGCCGAGGGCGTGTTCGCCGGGATCGGCGCCGCCCTCGACGAGGTGTACGGCACCGCCGACCTCGCCGGCCGGCGGGTGGCGATCCAGGGGCTCGGCGGGGTCGGCGGCCGCCTGGCCGACCTGCTGGTGGGGGCTGGCGCCGTGGTGATCGGGGCGGACCTCGACCCTGGCCGCGCCAAGGAGCTGGCCGAGCGTCTCGGCATCACCGTCGAGGATCCCGAGGCGCTGTACGACGTGCCCTGCGACGTCTTCAGCCCCAACGCGGTCGGCGGGACGCTGAACGAGCACACCATCGGACGGCTCCGCTGCCGCATCGTCGCCGGCGGCGCCAACAACCAGCTGGCCGGCTCCGAGGACGGGCGGCGGCTGCAGGAGCGGGGGATCCTGTACGCCCCTGACTACGTGATCAACTCGGCCGCACCCTACGCGGTGATCGGCGCCGGCGAGCTCGGCTATTCGCCGGAGCGGCTGCTGGTCAGCGTGCAGGGGGTCGCGGAGGCGCTGCAGCTGATCTTCCGCAGGGCGCGGGCCGCCGGCCTGCCGACCGCGGAGGTGGCCGACCGGATCGCCGAGGAGCGGATCGCCGCGGCCGCCCACCTGCGGGCGCTGGCACCGGGCACCGGCGCCGCCCCGCGCGCCTGAGGGCGGACCGGACGAGCCGGCCGTACGGCCCACACGTCGCCGCGAACCGTGGCAAACTGCGCGGTACAGGTTCGGGGGAGGAGCCGCCGGGGCGATGGACGATCACGCGGGCCGCATCACGATCATCGCCTCCTCGACGATGGTCCACCATCGCATCAAATGCATGATCTGCGACCGCCCGGTCGACCACCGTGTGGTCTTCATGACCAACGACGCCCGCGTGCTGCACGCCGGCTGCGTCCCCGACCACGTGAAGGTCCCGGTCGCGGTGCTGCTGCAGGCGATCCGCCGGCTGGAGCGGATGGTCGAGCGGGCCCGCACCAATGACCGCTACGACCCGGACCCCTCCCGGTCGACCGAGCCGCCGCCACCGTGACCGGCGCCGCGTCGTTCGCGAGAGTTCCGGTTGTGTGGTGAGATCAGGAGCCCCGCACACCACGCAGGAGAGGTGACCCCCCGTGGCAGAGCAGCAGTCGCCAGAGATCAACACGGACATCCCGCAGACGGCCCGGATCTGGAACTACTGGCTGGGCGGCAAGGACAACTTCCCCGTCGACCGCCAGGTCGGCGACCAGGTTCTCGGGGCCTTCCCGGCGATCGTCGAGAACGCCCGCGCCTCCCGGGCCTTCCTCGCCCGCGCGGTCCGGTACCTGGCCGGGGAGGTGGGCGTCCGTCAGTTCCTCGACATCGGCACCGGCCTGCCCACCGCCAACAACACCCACCAGGTCGCCCAGTCGGTCGCGCCGGAGTCCCGCATCGTCTACGTCGACAACGACCCCATCGTCCTGGTGCACGCCCGCGCCCTGCTCACCAGCAGCCCACAGGGTGTCACCGCCTACGTCGACGCCGACCTGCGCGACCCCGACACGATCCTGCAGCAGGCGGGGCGCACGCTGGAC
>DASYRU010000495.1:0-4133 GCA_036004165.1 Actinomycetota bacterium | reverse complement strand
GGCCATCGCCCGGCGCAGCTCCCAGGCGGCGCGGACCGCGCGGAGGGCGTCGTCCTCGTGGGCGTGCGGGATGCCGAAGACGGCCATGACCGCATCGCCGATGAACTTCTCGACCACGCCGCCGTGGCGCTCGTGCACCCGCCTGGCAACCTCGAAGTAGCGGGTCATCGCGCGGCGCAACGACTCCGGGTCGAGTTGCTCGGCCAGCGCCGTGGAGCCGGCGACATCGGAGAAGACCACCGAGACGGTCTTGCGCACCTCTCGCTGCATGGCGTCCATGCCTCGTTTCCGGAGCTGCCGGCCGTCAGACGTACGGCTCGGGGTTCACCAGCGTTCCCAGGTTGTGGAGGCGGCGGCGGTGGGGTTCGGCGACCACGTCGCCGACGGCGATCGCGAGGGCGGTCGGCGCCGTCTGCCCCACCGTCAGCTCCTCGGCGGCCCGTCTGGCGATCGCGGCGGCGACCAGCGGGGCCGAGAACGAGGTGCCGCTCCAGCGGGCGGTGCGCCGGAAGGTCAGCTGCTTGAGCTCGCCGGCGTCGGGGAGCATGGCGCCGCATTCGTCCTGCAGGTCGTCCTGGTCGAACTCCTCCTCCAGGTCGTGCTCGTGGAAGGGGACTACCGGGCCCTCGTAGTCGAGGAAGGTGCTGTGGATGTCGACCCCGGGGGCGCAGGCGTCCACCCACCAGCCGTAGTTGCTGAACCTGGCCCGCCGCCAGCGCTCCGGCGAGAGCTGCTCGACGCTGGCGACGCCGATCACCCGCTTGTCGGCGGCCGGGAAGCACGGCCGGTCCTGCCGCTCGTTGCCGGCGGCGGCGATCAGCACCAGCTCCGGGCGGCGGAACTTCGCGTAGCCGATCGCCCGCTCGCAGGCGAGCATGCCGCGGTCGCGGCGCGCGTAGGCGCCGATCGACATGTTGACGATGTGGACCGGCTCCTTCTCGTCGGCCAGGTCCGCCAGCGTGGTGGCGGCCGTCCAGTCGTCGACGATCCCGTCGTCGTTGAACACACGCTTGACGACCACCCGCGCGCCGGGCGCGTGCCGCACCACCACCCCGGCCACGAAGGTGCCGTGGCCGGCGTTGGGCAGCAGCCGGCCGAACCGGTCGGTGACCGGCGCCTCGGGATCGCCGCTGACGCGACCGCCGAACCAGGAGTTGTCCTGGTCCTCGTCGAAGCCCGTGTCCAGCAGGGCGACGGTGACACCCGCACCCGGCTGGCCGAGCTGCTCGAGCGGCGGCAGGGCTCCCGGCTGCCAGTCGGTCGGATCCGGCGACGAGCCGTTCAGATGCAGGTGCGAGCAGGGCCCGAACACGTGGTTGGGGACCGCCTGCGGGACCACTTCCCGCTCCCAGTCCGCGTGGAGCTCCTCCACCAGGTTGGGCACCGGCTGCCGTTGGATGTCGTGCTCGTTCAGCTCCAGCAGCAGCAGGCCGAGCCGCTGGTCCTCGCGCTGCCCCTCGATGCGGACCCTGCCCTCCAGCAGCCGCTCGACCCTGGCGAGCTCCTCGTCGGTGACGATCAGCTGGTTCCGCATGTAGTGGAAGTGGCCTTCGCCGTGGTGGGCGATGTAGCGCGGCCACCAGCCCCCGTGGCCGTCGCCGGGCTCGGTGTGGTTGTCGTGGTCGGGGTGGTCGTCATGGTCATGCTCGCGATGCATGCCTGCCTCCTCACGAGATCACGTCTCCGGGAGTTTGAGCCCCGAAGCGCCCGCCGTGATACTCCCTCCCATCCGACCCGCCAAACTCGTGACGGATCCCCCGCGAGCATGCAAGGTTGTGCCATGGCGCGCACGCGTTCGGCCCCCATCCCGCTCGTGACTCCAGGGGCATCCGCCGGCCCGGCCGAGCAGGCGGTGACGCTGGCCCCGATCGACCCGGAGCGGGCGCAGGCGCTCGGCTTCGAGGCACGCCGGCTGGCAAGGGTAGCGCGCGACGCCGAGGCGCTCTCGACCGCCGAACTCGCCATCGGCAGCGCCGCCAAGGAGCGCAACGACCTGCCGGCCGCGCTGCGCCACCTGCGCCAGGCGCTGCAGGTCGCCGACCGTGCCGGCCTTCCCCTGCATGCCGCCAGGGCCCGGCTCGCGCTGGCCAGCGCCCTGTTGATGCAGGGCGACCCCGCCGCGGCGATGCGCGAGACCAAGCGGGCCGAGCCCGGCCTGCGGGGCGGCGACCTCGGACGCCTCCACGCGCAGCGCGCCGTCATCCTGCACGTCCAGGGGAGGCTGGAGGAGGCGCTGGAGCTGTACCGGCGCGCGCTTCCGGTCCTGCGCCGGGTCGGCGACGGGCCGTACGAGTCCAAGGTGCTGAACAACCGCGCCATGCTCCACTCCTCCCGCGGTGCGCTGGCAGCGGCCGACGCCGATCTCCGCCGTGTCGAGCAGCTCTCCTCGGCCATGGGCATGGGGCGCACCATGGCGATCACCAGGCAGAACCTCGGCTTCGTTGCGGCGCTCCGCGGCGACCTGCCCGCCGCCCTCGCCTGGTTCGACCGCGCCGACGCCTGGTTCGGGGCCAACGGGATCGTGGACGCGGTCGGGCTGCGTGACCGCTGCGAGGCGCTGCTGCCGGCCGGGCTGGTGGTGGAGGCGCGGCGCGCCGCCGAGGAGGCCGTCCGCCACTTGGCCGCCGAGGGTCGAGGGGTGTTTCTCGCCGAGGCGCGGCTGCTGCTGTCGGAGGCCGCCCTGCGGGACGGCGACCCGGTCACCGGGCGGGTCGAGGCCGAGCGGGCGCGGCGGGCGTTCGCCCGCCAGCGCCGGCCGGGCTGGGTCGCGATCGCCCGCCACGCCGAGCTCCGCGCCGCCTGGTTGGGCGGCGAGCGGTCTCCGGCGCTGCGCGCCTCCGCCCGCCGGGTGGCCGCCGCCCTTGCCGCCGCCGGCTGGGTCGTGCCGGCCCTCGACGCCCGCCTGATCGCGGCGCATCTTGCCCTGGAGCTCGGCCGCCCGGAGGAGGCCCGCGGCGAGCTGGCCAGCGCGGCGCGGGCCCGCCGACGCGGCCCGGTCGATCTGCGCTCGCGCGCCTGGCACGCCGAGGCGCTGGTCCGGCTGGCCGCCGGCAACCGCCGTGGGGCCGCGTCGGCGCTGCGCGCCGGCATGCGGGTGCTCGACCGGTTCCGGGGGGCGCTCGGCGCCACGGAGCTGCGCGCCCACGTGTCCGCCCATGCCGCCGACCTGGCGCTGCTCGGGCTGCGCCTGGCGGTGGAGGACCGGCGTGCCGACCGGGTGCTCGCCTGGGCGGAGCGCTGGCGGGCCGGCGCCCTGCAGCTGCGCCCGGTGCGGCCGCCCGACGACAGCGTGCTGGAGGCCGGGCTGGCCGAGCTCCGGCAGGTGACCAACCAGATCGAGCAGGGGGTGCTGACCGGGCGGGACGTGGCCAGCCTGCAGCGGCGCCAGGTCGCCCTCGAGCAGGCCGTGCAGCGGCGCGCCCGCCACGTCGCCGGCGATGCCTACGGCCTTCCCCCACCTCCCGGCGTCGCCGAGCTGGCCGCCCCGTTGGGCGAACGGGCGCTGGTGGAGATGGTGGAGCTCGACGGGCGGTTGCATGCGGTCGTGGTCGCCGGCGGGCGAGCCTCGCTCCACCGCCTCGGCGGCCTCGAGGAGGCGACCGGCGAGCTGGCCGGGCTTCGCTTCGGCCTGCGGCGCCTGGCGTTCGGCCACGGCTCGCCGGCGTCCAGAGAGGCGGCCGCGGCGGCGGTCGCCCACGCCGCGAGTCGGCTCGACCACCTGCTGCTCGGTCCCCTGCGGACGCGTCTGGGCGGCGAGGGGCCGCTGGTGCTGGTACCGACCGGGGCCTTGCACGCCCTCCCCTGGTCCGCGCTGCCGTCACTGGCCGGCCGGCCGGTGAGCGTCGCCCCGTCGGCCGCCCTGTGGCGGCGGGCGGCCACCATGCTGCCGGCCGCCAAGCCCGCTGGTTGGCGGGTGGTGATCGTGGAGGGTCCGGGGCTGCCCGGAGCGAGCGGCGAGGTGACCGCGCTGGACGGCCACTACCCGCAGGCCGTCTGCCTGGCCGGGCCGGGCGCGACCGTCGCCGCGGTGGCGGGCGCGCTCGACGGCGCCGGGCTGGCGCACGTCGCCGCCCACGGCGCCTTCCGGGTCGACAACCCGCTGTTCTCGTCCCTGCAGCTCGCCGACGGCCCCC
>DASYRU010000494.1:0-4752 GCA_036004165.1 Actinomycetota bacterium | reverse complement strand
CGGAGGCCGAGGACGTCGAGGTCCTCGGGGGGGACCGGGGCGCCGCAGCGGGCGCAGGCCGAGCGGACCAGCACCCGACCGCCGCAGCCGCTGTGGATGGCCAGGGCCGAGGACGGCTCGCCGCAGTGGCGCGTCCCCCAGGCGGCCAGGCTGGCAAGCACCGGCGCCAGGTCGCGGCCCTTGGTGGTGAGCCGGTAGGCGCGCCCGGCCGCGGCCCTGGCCACCACCCCTTCCTCCTCCAGCAGGCGCAGACGTTCCGCCAGCAGGTTGGAGGGGATGCCAGGGAGGGCCCGCTCCAGCTCGGCCCAGCGCCGCCCGCCCAGCAGCAGCTCGCGGACCAGCAGCAGGGTCCAGCGGTCGCCGACGACCTCGAGCGAGCGGGCCACCGGCCCTGGCAGCGGATACGGCTTCGGCACGGATGGACCGTACCACTCTTGCGAAGTTCACTTGACTTTTTGCAGTGAACTGCCGAGGCTGCTCGGCATGGCCGCGAACGAGATCTCCCCCGCAACCCCCCTCGACGAGCTGCTGGCCGAGGCGCGCCGCATCCGCGACCGGCACCACGGCACCCGCGTCACCTACTCGCCCAAGGTCTTCATACCGCTGACCATGCTCTGCCGCGACCACTGCGGCTACTGCACCTTCGCCAAGCCGCCGGCGCGCCTGGGCGCGGCGCCCTACCTGTCGCCGGCGCAGGTGCTGGAGATCGCCCACGCCGGCCGGGAGCAGGGCTGCCACGAGGCCCTGTTCACCCTTGGGGAGCGGCCGGAGGAGCGCTACCAGGTGGCGCGCCGGGCGCTGGCCGACCTCGGCCACGCCTCGACGGTGGAGTACCTGGCCGTGGCCTGCCGGCTGGTGTTGGCCGAGACCGGGCTGCTGCCGCACGCCAACGCCGGCGCCCTGTTCCCGGAGGAGCTGTCGCTGCTGCGCACGGTCAGCGCCAGCCAGGGGATGATGCTGGAATCGCTGTCGGAGCGGCTGCACGAGCCCGGCGGTCCCCACGCCCGCTGCACGACCAAGCTGCCGGAACGCCGGCTCGCCACCCTGGAGGCGGCCGGCGAGCTGGCCATCCCCTTCACCACCGGCATCCTGGTCGGCATCGGCGAGAGCCGGGCGGAGCGGCTGCAGGCGCTGGCCGCCATCCAGGCCGCCCACCGCCGGCACGGCCACGTGCAGGAGGTCATCGTCCAGAACTTCCGGCCCAAGCCGGGCACGGCGATGGCGGATGCCGAGGCGCCCTCGCTCGAGGAGCACCTGTGGACGGTCGCGGCCGCCAGGGTCCTGCTGGACCCGGCCATCCACCTGCAGGCACCCCCCAACCTCACCGAGGAGTTCGGGGTGCTGCTGGAGGCCGGGATCGATGACTGGGGCGGGGTCAGCCCGGTGACCGCCGACCACGTCAACCCGGAGCGCCCCTGGCCGGCGCTGGAGCGCCTGCGGGCGGTGACCGAGGCGGCCGGCATGACCCTGGCCCCCCGGCTCGCCGTCTACCCGGAGTTCGCCGCCGAGCCGGAGCGCTGGCTGGACCCGGAGCTGCGCTTCCCGGTGCTGGACCGCTCCGACGCGGAAGGTCTCGGCCGGGACCACCACTGGGCCGCCGGCGACCTGGAGCCACCTCCCCTGCTTATCGACCGGGGGGCTAACCTTGAGCCCCCCGGACCCCCCGTCGACCCCGCCCGGTTCCCGAGCGCGCGGGCCGGCGGGCGGGTGGGGGAGGTGCTCGCCGGCGTGGCCGCCGGCCAGGCGGTCGGCGAGGACGAGATCGTCGCGCTGTTCGCCGCCAGAGGCCCCGAGGTGAGGGCGGTCGCCGAGGTCGCCGACGAGCTGCGCCGGCAGACGATCGGCGAGGTCGTCACCTTCGTGCGCAACCGCAACATCAACTACACCAACGTCTGCACCTTCCGCTGCCGCTTCTGCGCCTTCTCCAAGGGCCCGGCCAGCCTGAACCTGCGCGGGGCGCCCTATCTGCTCGGTCTCGACGAGGTCGCCCACCGGGTGGTGGAGGCCGACGCCCGCGGGGCCACCGAGGTCACCCTGCAGGGCGGCATCCACCCCAGCTTCGACGGCGACTACTACATCGAGGTGGCGAGGGCCGTCCACCAGGCCGTGCCAGGCATGCACATCCACGGCTTCACCGCCCTGGAGGTGCACGAGGGCGCCCGCCGGCTCGGCGAGCCGCTGCGCGACTACCTGCTGCGGCTGAAGCGGAGCGGCCTGGCCAGCCTGCCGGGCACCGCCGCCGAGATCCTCGACGACGAGGTGCGGGCGATCATCTGCCCCGACAAGGTGACCACCGACGAGTGGCTGGAGGTCCACCGGGTCGCCCACTCGGTCGGGCTGCGCTCCAACGTCACCATCATGTTCGGCCACGTCGACGCGCCGCGGAACTGGGCGAGGCACCTGCTGCGCACCCGCGACCTGCAGGCCGAGACCGGCGGGTTCACCGAGTTCGTGCCGCTGCCGTTCGTGCACATGGCCGCGCCGATGTACCGCAAGCGCCAGTCCCGGCCCGGGCCGACCTTCCGCGAGGCCATGCTGATCCACGCGGTGGGGCGGATCGCCTACCGGGGCCTGATCGACAACATCCAGGTGTCCTGGGTCAAGATGGGCGCCGACGGCGTCCGTCAGGCGCTGCTGGCGGGGGTCAACGACCTCGGCGGCACCCTGATGGACGAGAACATCAGCCGGGCCGCCGGCGCCAGCCACGGCCAGATGATGGAGGAGGCCGACTTCCGCGCGATCGTCGAGCCGCTCGGCCGGCGCCTGGAGCAGCGCACCACCCTGTACGGCCGCACCCGCACCGACCCGGCCCCCGCGCCGGCGGCCTGACCCGATGTCTGACCGCAACGACCGGCCCACCGCGTCCGAGGCCGCCCTGCACGTCCTGTTCACCGGCTACCTCGGGGACAGGGTGGCCGCAACGGTCAGCTTCGTCGCCGACGGCGAGCTGCGGCTGGTGGTCGACCCCGGCCTGGTGCCGGCGCCGCGGGCGATCCTGGAGCCGCTGGCCGAACTCGGCATGGGGCCGGAGGCGGTCACCGACGTGGTCCTGTCCCACCACCACCCGGACCACACCCTGCACGCGGCGCTGTTCCCCAACGCCCGCGTCCACGACTTCTGGGCGGTCTACAAGGGCGACCTCTGGGACAGCCGCCCGGCAGAAGGAGTGGAGCTCTCCCCTTCGGTCCGGCTGATCGAGACGCCCGGTCACAGCCCGCAGGACATCACCACCCTGGTGGGAACGCCGGACGGGGTGGTCGCCTGCACCCATCTGTGGTGGACGGCGACCGTCCCCGTCGAGGACCCCTACGCCACCGACCCGGAAGCGCTGCACGCCGGCCGCCGCCGCGTGCTCGAGGTCGCCTCCCTGGTGGTCCCCGGCCACGGCCCGCCGTTCACCCCGACCCCCGACACACCGCGCTAGGCGATGCCGCCGAGCAGGGCGCCGACGGCGAGGATGATCAGGTAGGCGGCCAGGCCGCCGCCCACCACGGCGGCCCGCAGCCACCCGGGCAGCTTCGGGCGGCCCACCACGTGGTAGGCGATCACGCCCACGAACGGCACCACCAGCACCACCGCGATCCAGGCGATGGCGGCGCCGCGGCGCAGGTCCTCTCGGCGGGCCAGGTCCCACAGGGCCAGCGAGGTCCAGGAGGCGTAGAGCACGAACGGCAGCAGGTAGCCGTAGAGGGCGAAGACCAGCTGCCAGGGGGAGGCGGCGAGGATCGGGACGCCGAACACGGTTGGCTCCTTGCGGACGGTGGCGGGCTGGTCGTCGCCGGGCGCGGTGATCGCCGACAGGTCGACCCGGTGCTGGCGGTAGACGTCGACGGCCGGGCGGACCGGCGCGCCCGCCCCGCCCGGCAGCTGCGCCTGCGGCGGCGGCACGGGGGCGTCCTCCGGCCGGTTGTCGGGTGCGGCGCCGGTGTTGGCCTCGGCGACCAGGCCGAGGCTCTGCAAGGTGGTCGACAGGTCCATGCGCACCGGCAGGCGCAGGCCGTCGCACGGCTGGAACAGCTCCAGCCCGACCGGGATCGAGGTCCTGGCCTGGTTGCCGGAGAAGCAGTTGCCGGCCCCTGCCGGTGCGGCAAGGGCCAGGTCGGCCCGCCCCGAGCCGCTGACCAGGTTGCCGCTGACCCGGTTGCGTGAGGAGGTCCAGAAGTGCTGGTCGAGGTTGGGAGTGACCAGGATCCCGTGGTTGGGGTGGTCCTTGACCACGTTGCGCTCCACCCGTGAGTCGTTGCCGCCGCCGAGCACGATGCCGTTGCCGAACGCGCCCCACTGCAGGGTCTTGCCGGGAGCCTGGCGGTTGCCGTTGGCCACCACCAGGTTGGCGACGACGTCGACCTCCCGGAACGGCGGCAGCAGCTCCGAGTCGAGGGTGTTGGGCACGATCCCGGCCCAGTTCGCCTGCCAGACCGAGCGGACGATCTGGAGGCTGCCGCCCGCGTTGGTGCCCGAGTAGCCGAGCGCGTTGTGCTCGGCGGTGACCTGGTCGATGACCGCGTCGCAGGGATGGCACTGGCCGATGTAGAAGCCGGCGTCGGGCGAGCCGGACGCATAGGAGTGCTCGAACACCCCGTCGACCGAGTCGAAGGCGTAGATGCCGTAGTCCTTGTTGTTGTAGGCGGTCACCCAGGAGGCGCGGTAGCCGCGCACGCCGGTCCAGAACAGCCCGTTGATGAGCGCGTTGCGCACGGTGAGGTTCTCGACCGCGACCCCGTCGGCGGTGACGCTGATCGCGTTGGGCCG
>DASYRU010000493.1:0-5380 GCA_036004165.1 Actinomycetota bacterium | reverse complement strand
CCGCCGTCCTCTGCCAGCTCCAGGTAGCCGATGCCGACGCAGGAGCCCTTGCCGTCCTCCATGCCGACCAGCAGCCCGGCGAGGCTGGCCAGGTCGGCGTCTGGGGGCAGCGAGGGAAGGAAGACGGTCGGCTTGACCCGCCAGCGGTGCAGCGTGCCCGAGAAGTAGGCGGCGAAGCGGGCCCTGCGGGTCTCTGCCCGCTCGTCGACGGTGGTCGGTCGCGCCTCCGGGTGGACCGGGTAGGCGTCCACCCTTGCCGGGGTGAAGCGCCGGGCGATGCCGAGCAGGGGGTCGAGCTCCTCGCCCCGCTCGAAGCCGATCACGTACTCCGGCCGGGTCACCTCCAGCTTGTGGTACTTGAGGATCTGGCCGTAGACGCCGCTGATCAGGCTGGAGGTGTCGACCACGATCAGCTCGGCCCCCGCCCGGCGGGCCACGTCCATCAGCTTGGCCGTCCCGGCGATCAGGGGCAGCAGGTGGAACTGCGCCGACACCCAGCCGACGAAGTACAGGCCGTCGGCGCTGGCCAGCTCGTCGTCGCCGAGGTGCTTGGCCTCCAGCACGTGCTTGAGCCCGATGGTGGTCGGCGGGCCGACCGTGGTGCGGCCGACGTCGGTGTCCAGGTAGGCGGCGGCGATGCCCCGGTCGACCGCCCCGGCGAGCAGCGCCCTGGCGAAGGTCGTCTTGCCGGAGTCCATCGACCCGAGCAGCACGACCGTGCCGGGGTCGTCGAGCACCTGCTCGACCAGGCGCGCGTAGCGGTCGCTCATCGCAACCTGGCGACGAGGTAGTCCGCCACCGGCTCGTAGTGGGCGGGGAGCACGTTGTCGTCCATGCCGAGCACCACCCCGACCCGCCCGTCCGCCTTGGCCATGGGCAGGGCGGGGTCGTTGATGTCGGCCACCGAGACCACGTCGATGCCGTGCTCGGCGGCCGCCCCGGCCCAGCCGTGGTCACCGACCACCAGGTCGACCTCGGCGGCCTGCTCGAGCAGCAGCTCCATCGGGTGGGCGTCGTGGGTGTGGTACAGGTTCGCCCCGGAGGCCAGCGTCGCCACGCGGCCGACGTAGAGGATGCGGCGCCGCTTCCCGTAGAACCGGAACGCCAGGCCGTCGCCCGGGCGCGAGACCTTGGCGCCCGCCTCCCGCATCGCGGCGCAGAGCTGCTGGTACAGCCAGAGCAGACCGGTCGGGTGTCCGGTGGCGAACAGCACGTGCTCGCCGGCGGCGGCCGCCGAAGCCAACCGGCCGGCCGCTCGGTCCAGCTCGGCCAGCAGCAGCTCCGGGTCGATCCAGGTGGGCCCGTCGGCCGGCTCGCCCGGCGTGTGGGTCCAGCCGAACTGCGCGGCGACCTGGGCCAGCACCTCGTCGGGGGTGTGCCGGCGCATGCCGAACAGCCCGAAGCAGTGGTCGGGGTCGCCGGCCGAGATCAGCTGGGCCTTGCGGAGCACGTCCCAGACCGGCGTCCGCACCGACCCGGCGATCCTGGTCGCCACCAGATGGCGGCCGAGCTCGTCGCGGGAGAGGGACGGGTCGGGCATGCTGACGCTCCGGTCGGTCGCGGGTCGGCCTCCCATGGTAGCGGGCTGCCGAGCCTCAGGCGGTCAGGCCGTGGAGGGGGAAGAGGTTCTCCCTCGCCACCTGGATGGTGCGGCCGATCTCGGACTCGACCCGGTCGCGGTGCTCGGAGCGCAGCGCGACCACCTCGTCGTCCATCGCCGGGTCGGGCCGCACGCCGAACCGGCCGGCGACCTCGTCCAGGTAGGCCTCTGGGAGCCGCTCGGGCAGCGCGGCCCCGACCATCTCCGCCAGGTAGGCGCACCAGGCCCGCGGCACCACCGCCGCCCACTGGTAGCCGCCCCCGCCGGTGGCCAGCCAGCGGCCGCCCGCCACGGTGTGGGCGAGGTCGTGGAGCCGGCCGGCGAGCTGGCGGTAGGCGCCGACGGTGAGCCCGAGGTGGGCCAGCGGGTCGGTGTAGTGGCTGTCGCAGCCGAGCTGGGTGACCAGGACCTCCGGCTCGAACGCCCGGACCAGCGCCGGCACCACCGCGTCGAACGCGGGCAGGTACAGGTCGTCGGTGGTCGACGGGGGCAGGGGCAGGTTGGCGATGGTGCCCCTGGCCTCGCCCTCGCCAATCTCGTGGGCGAAGCCGGTGCCGGGGAACAGGTAGCGCCCCGACTCGTGCACCGAGACCGTGAGCACCCTCGGATCGGCCGCGAAGATCGCCTCCACCCCGTCACCGTGGTGCACGTCCACGTCCACGTAGGCGATGCGCTCGACGCCCTGGTCGAGCAGCCAGGCGATCGCCACCGCCGGGTCGTTGTAGACGCAGAAGCCGCTGGCACGGTTGCGCATGGCGTGGTGCAGCCCGCCGGCCGGCGAGAAGGCGTGCATGGCCTGCCCGCTGCGGAGCGCCTCGGCAGCCTGCAGCGTCGCCCCGCAGACGTGGGCGGCCGCCTCGTGCATCCCGGCGAACGGCGGGTTGTCGCCCGGCCCGAACCCGTAATACCGCGCCGGGCTGCCGTCGGCGCCGGCGGCCTTGACCGCGGCCAGGTAGTCGAGGTCGTGGACCCGGGCCAGGTCGGTGCCTGTCACCGCTGCCGGCTCGAGCAGCCGGGCCCGGTCGAGCAGGCCGCAACGGCGGGCCAGCGCGACGGTGAGGTCCACGCGGGCCGGGCGCAGCGGATGCTCCGGGCCGAAGTCGTAGGCGGCCAGCCCTTCGTCCCAGACCACCGCCACCGGTCCCGCCATCCGCAGCTCCTCGCTCCTCGACCTCCGGCCAGCGTAGACTCCGGTCTCCTGGCCGGCCAGCCAGCCGGAGATGGCTTCGCTGACCGCGCTTTCCGGGCTAACCCCGCGGTTCGCGGTGGGGTTAGCCCGGTTGGCTGGGGGTGCGCTGCTGGCGGATGTACTGCTTGAGCGTCTCCAGCGGCGCGCCAGCTGCCGAGGCGGCGAAGTAGGACGGCGACCACAGGTGCTCGCGGTGGATACGGACTCGGTAGCGGGCGCGCAGGCGGCGTGCGGAGACGCCCTTGAGCGAGTTCACCAACCGGCTGATGGCGACCTGTGGAGGGTAGGCGACCAGCAGGTGCACATGGTCGTCCTCGCCGTCCATCTCGACCAGTTCGGCGCCGAAGTCGGCGCACACGCTGGCGAACACCTCACGCAAGGCGTCCAGATGCTCGCCGGTCAGGACCCCGCGCCGGTACTTGGTCACGAAGACCAAATGAACGTTGAGCGCCGAGACGACATGCCTGCCTCGACGATAATCGTCATCCTGTCGCATAGACCAAATATACTCAGCGGCATGCTCGCCAGGTACCGCTACCGCATCGATCCGGCCCCAGCGCAGCGCATCGCGCTGGCCAAGGCGTTCGGCTGCGCGCGGGTGGTGTACAACGACGCCCTGCGAGCCAGGCAGGACACCTACGCGGCGGGGGGGAAGCTGAGCGACACCCAGGTCCAACGCCGCGTGATCACCGTGGCCAAGCAGACCCCGGAGCGGGCATGGCTGGGTGAGGTCGCCTCCGTGGTGCTGGTGCAGGCGTGCCAGGACGCCCGGCGGGCCTGGCGCAACTGGTTCGACTCGCTGTCGGGCAAGCGGCGGGGGCGCCGGGTCGGGCATCCGAGGCTGCGCAGCAAGCACGGTCGCCAGTCGATCCGGCTGACCCGCAACGGGTTCGCCTTGCACGGCAGCAGGCTGTATGTGGCCAAGGTCGGCGACCTGCGGGTGCGCTGGTCACGTCCGCTGCCGTCGGTGCCCTCCAGCGTCACCGTGATCCGCGAGGCCGACGGCCGCTTCTACGCCTCCTTCGTGGTCGAGGCGGGGCTGGGCCGGACGCGGCTGGCGAAAAGCGTCCACGACGCCGGCTGGGCGACCTTTGTCCGACTGCTGGAGCAGAAGGCCGCCCAGCACGGTCGCCGGGTGGTCAAGGTCGGCCGTTGGGAGCCGACCTCGCAGACCTGCTCGACGTGCGGGCGCCGGGACGGCCCCAAGCCGCTGCGCATGCGCGTCTGGACGTGTGGCGCGTGTGGTGTCGTCCCCGACCGGGACGTCAACGCGGCCCGCAACATCCTCAAGGTGCTTGTCGCCGCCGGGCCGGCGGAGACACAAAACGCCTGTGGAGCCGGTGTCAGACCGCCATCGCTGGCGGCAGCCGGCAGCGAAGCAGGAACCCGCCGAGGCGCCGCGTGAACACCTCACGCGCCGCGGCAGGAATCCCCGGCGCCCACGCCGAGGAGGAGGTCAAGCACCTCACGGCTTCCCCACGACGGCTCGGGGCGAGGGCGCGCGCCCACCTCGAGCAGTTCCGTCTGCGCCGCGGCCTGGGACGGGACGACGCCCCCGCCCATGCCGCCGCCCGCCTGCGCGCCTTCTCCTCCCTCGCCGGAGGGGACGGTGGTGGGCCGCACGGCGGCTGGCGGCCGCTCGGCCCGTTCGCCATCCCGCACGGCCAGACCCACGGCTCTGGGGCCCGCAGCCGGCCGGCGGTGGCCGGCCGGGTCACCGCGGTCGCCGTCGACCCGGCCGACCCCGGCCACCTGCTGGTCGGTACGGGCGGCGGCGGCGTCTGGGAGAGCCGCGACGCCGGGCAGAGCTGGCGCCCGGCGACCGACCGGCTGCCGACGCCGGCCGTCGGGGCGGTTGCCTTCGACCCCCGCGACCCCGCGGTCGCCTACGCCGGGACCGGGCAGGGAGGGTTCACCGCCGAGCTGGGGGTCGGGCTGCTCCGCTCGCTGGACGGCGGTGGGAGCTGGCGCCTGCTGCCAGGCGACGGCCTGCTGGGCGCCGGCTTCGACCGCCTGGTGGTCGACCCCGGCACTGGCCGCCTGCTCGCCGCCACCACCGCCGGCCTGTACGAGTCGGCCGACCGCGGCGACTCGTGGACCAGGCGGCTCGCCGGACCGGTCTGGGACCTGTCCCTGGCCGCGACGTGGCAGGACGCCGGTACCGCGCCGTGGCGGGGCGGCGCCGTGACCGGGTCCGGCGGCGGCGAGGTGCTCGCCGGCTGCGCCGCCGGGCTCTGCCGCTCCGGCGACGGCGGCGCCAGCTGGGTGGCGGTGCTCCTGCCGTCCGCGCCGTCGGCCTTCGACCGGGTCGCGGTCTGCCACGGTCCGGCCGGGGCCGCCTGGGTGTTCGCCGCCGGCGACGGCGTCGGCCACCTGTGGCACCGCGACCGGGCCGGAGCGGCCTTCCAGGTCGTCAGGCCGCCCGCCGACCTGCAGAGCCAGCAGGCCTGGTACGCCTGGTCGGTGGCGGCGCCGCCCGACGATCCCGAGGTGCTGTTCCTCGGCGCGGCCGGCCTGCACCGCGGCGCCAGGGGCCCGGACGGCCGCTGGTCGTGGGTGGACCTGGCCGCCCGGCCGGCCGGCGACGCCCT
>DASYRU010000492.1:0-2619 GCA_036004165.1 Actinomycetota bacterium | reverse complement strand
CCTCGACGTCACCTACCCGCGGGCCAACGCCGCCCTGCTCGCCCGGGTGCGGGCGGCGGGCGGCACCATGGTGAGCGAGCACCCGCCTGGCGCCCGGCCGCGCGCGGCGAACTTCCTGCCCCGCAACCGCCTGATCGCCGCGCTGGCCGCCGCCGTGGTGGTCGTGGAGGCCGCCGTGGACTCCGGCAGCCTCGCCACGGCAAGGGCGGCAGGCAGCAGGGGGAGCGGCCGGGTGATGGTCGTGCCGGGCGCGCCGTGGGATCCCGGCGCGGCCGGCTGCAACGCGCTCCTCCGCGACGGCGCCACCCTGGTCCGCGGGCTCCCCGACGTGCTCGAGGAGCTCGGCATCCCGGCCCCGACCGGCCGTCCCCTGCCGTCCGCCGAGCCCGCAGCGACCGGCGTGGCGCCCTGGCCCACCGGCGCGGCCGCCAGGGCCGTGCTGACGGCGCTGATCGACGGGCAGGTGGTTGGCACCGCCTCGCTGGCCGCGGCGACCGCCCTGGCGCCGTCGACCCTTGCCACCGTCCTGCTGGAGCTGGAGCTGGCCGGCCTGGTCCAGCGCACCGCCGCCGGCGTGCAGGCGCTCGTCCTGCCCTCGGGGTGGCAGGCGAAACCCGCCCCGGCGCCGGGTGCTTGAGTTGGGCGGGCGGGATGGCGATCATGGCGGCGATGGACGGCAACCCTGGCGCCCCTGAGGAGCTCGCCGCGCCGGCGCGGCACGCGCTGGAGGCGTTCCTGGCCCACCTGCGGGACGAACGCGGGCTGTCGCCGCACACCGTCGCCGCCTACCTGCGGGACGTGACCCAGTTCTTCGGGTTCGCCGCCAGGGCGGGGGTGAGCGACCCGGCCGCGGTCGAGCCGCTGCTGCTGCGGCGCTTCCTGGCCCTGCAGCGGACCAGGGGGCTGGCCGCCTCCTCGATCGCACGCAAGGGGGCGGCGCTGCGGGCCCTGTTCCGCTTCCTCGCCCGGCGCGGGCTGGTGGCCGACGACCCGGCGGCGGGGCTGGGGGTGCCGCGGGGCCCGCGGCGGCTCCCGGTGGTGCTGAAGCCCCGCCAGGTCGAGCGGCTGCTGGCCGGGCCCCGTCCGGCCGACCCGGTCGGCCTGCGCGACCGGGCGATCCTCGAGCTGCTGTACGCCACCGGGATCCGGGTTGGCGAGCTGTGCGGGCTGCGGCTCGGCGATGTCGACCTGGCCGGCGACACCGTGCGCGTGCTCGGCAAGGGCGCCAAGCAGCGGCTGGTGCCGTTCGGGGAGCCGGCCCGCGCCGCCCTGCTCGAGTACCTGACCAGGAGCCGCTCGTCGATGCTGCCCGCGCCGGAAGCGGGGCCGGCCGGCCTGGAGGCGCTGTTCTTCAACCGGCGCCGGCGGCCGATGACGCAGCGGGACGTCCGGGGAATGCTGGAGCGCTACCGGGCAGGGGCCGGCGCGCCCGCCGGAACCAGCCCGCACACCCTGCGGCACAGCTTCGCCACCCACCTGCTGGAGGGCGGCGCGGACCTGCGGTCGGTCCAGGAGCTTCTGGGGCACGTTGCCCTCACCACCACCCAGACCTACACTCACGTTTCGAACGAGCGGCTGCGCCGCGTCTACCAGCAGGCGCATCCGCGAGCCTGAGGCGGGCGCGCCGGCCAGACCGGGCGCCGTCCTAGGACAGGTGGGGCCAGCAACAAATGCCGGATCGGCCGTCTGCGGCGCCGGCCAAAAGGGGGGGCTTCTTGGACGAGCCGTCGTCCGTGGAACGGCTTTGGGAGGAGTTCAAGCTCAAGGCGTCGACCGACGCCCGCGAGCGGCTCATCCTCCATTACGCGCCGCTGGTCAAGTACGTCGCCGGCCGCGTCTCGGTGGGGTTGCCGCCGAACATCGAGCAGGCCGACCTTGTCTCCTACGGCATCTTCGGGCTAATCGACGCGATCGAGAAGTATGACCTGGAGCGTGGTATCAAGTTCGAGACCTACGCCATCTCGCGGATCAAGGGCGCGATCATCGACGAGCTGCGGGCGATCGACTGGATTCCCCGGTCGGTGCGGTTCAAGGCCCGCGAGGTCGAGAAGGCCTACGCGGCCCTGGAGAACCGCCTGCACCGCAGCCCAAGCGACGCCGAGGTCGCTCAGCAGCTGGGGATCTCCACCGACGAGCTGCACCAGATCTTCAACCAGATCTCGTTCGTCTCGGTGGTCGCCCTCGACGAGCTGCTGTCGGTCGGGTCGGAGCGCGGCGACCGGCTGAGCCTGGTCGACACCCTGGAGGACAAGGGTGCCGAGGACCCGGTGGCCGCCTTCGAGTCCCAGGAGATGAAGGGCATCCTGGCCGGCGCGATCAACCGGCTCGGCGAGCGGGAGAAGATCGTCATCACCCTCTACTACTACGAGGGGCTGACCCTGGCCGAGATCGGCCAGGTGCTCGGCGTCACCGAGTCGCGGGTCTGCCAGATGCACACCAAGGCGGTCCTGCAGCTGCGGGGCAAGATGCAGGACGCGCGCTGACGATCGGGACGAGCTTCCACATTCTGCCCGGCCACGCCCCAACCGGCGGCCGCCGCCGCGTAGCCTCCGGCGGCGTAGCGCCCGGCCGGACCCGGCCGGGCACCGCCTGGGAGGTCACCCGTGACGCTCGCGCCCT
>DASYRU010000491.1:0-4842 GCA_036004165.1 Actinomycetota bacterium | reverse complement strand
GGTGACGTCGGCGAACAGGTCGCCCTCGTCGTAGCCGTAGAAGTCGACCTGGAAGGTGCAGCCGACGTGCGGCTCGTTGTCGGGCGCGTCGTCGAAGGGGACGCCGTCGACCTTGATGGTGCCGTTGTTGCCAGGCGGGTTGGGTGTCGCCGACGCCAGGCTCGAGAAGAACACGGACGCGCCTCCGAGCAGGGTGACCGCCACGGCGACCACCAGCAGTCTGCCTCTTCGTACCGCGAGCATGGTCGTCTCCCAGGGCCGGCGGTGCGGGCTGGACACGCAGGCGTGCCCATGCATGCGGCTATACCGCATCTGGGACGAAGAACGGCAGTCGGGCTGAAGCGTTACATCTCGCCCGGGACCTCGAGGTCGCCGACCGACCGGTAGCCGCCATGCAGGTAGGCCAGCGGGTCCTCCAAGTCGTGCAGCTCGAGCTGCTCGATGACGCCGTCGACCAGCTCGGCGTGGCCGGTGGCGGTGGACCCCAGCAGGCGGCAGGCGGCTCGCGGGCGCCGACCGCCGAGGACCGGCCCCCACGGCGAGGCCGCCACCTCCAGGCCGTCGAACGCGCCGCGGATGGGCGGCCGGATCTCGCTGAACCGCTCCGCCAGCCGCCGGTCGCCGGTCGCCAGCAGGTGCACGACGAACGCGCCGGTCTCCTGCATGGCCTCCCAGAACGCGGAGGTCGGATCGATCAGGCCCAGAAGGCGCGCCGGCTGGCCCTCGGCGACCAGCAGCGACGAGACCGTCAGGCCGGCGCCGCCGGACGGGTCGCCGGCGGTCCACACGGTGACGGGCGCCAGCAGCCGCCCACGCAGCCGGCGCGCCGGGTCGCGGCGCTCCGGTGGGGTGGCGAAGGGATGCTGCGTGCCCATCCGGATCGGATCCTGACCGCTGCTCATGCCGGCATTGTGCCGCTGGCGCCGATCCCGAGCACGTGGTGTGATCCAGGCGGAACGGGCACCGGCGCACAGGGGGCAGCAATGCGGGCCATCGGATGGCGGGCGCGGACGGCGAGCACACTGCTCGCGGTCCTGGTCGGGATCGGCATGGTCGGGCTGCGTCCCGCCTTGGGCCAGCAGCCCCAGCACGCCAAGCGGCAGCTGACGGTCGCGACCTACAACCTCTACCTGGGCGCCGACCTCACGCCGCTGTTCGCCGCCTCCAGCCCGGAGGAGCTGGTGCAGCGCGCCGGGCAGGTTTACGCCAACGTGGTCAAGACCGACTTCCCGTCACGCGCCAGGGCGATCGCCGAGCTGCTGGCCGAGGACCCGCCGGACGTCGCCGGCCTGCAGGAGGTCGCGCTGTGGGAGACCGGCCCGATCGGCGGGCCGCTGCGGCCGAGCTACGACTTCCTGGGGCTGCTGCTGGCCGCGCTCGCCCGGCACGGCCTTGCCTACCGGCCGGTGGCGGTCAACACGAACTTCACGGGCGAGCTGCCGATCAGCGCGACCACGGCGGCGCGGTTCACCGACCACGACGTGATCATCGCCCGCGCCGGCCTGCACGGCTCGCGGCTCAAGGTGCGCAACCCGGTGTCGCGCAACTTCGCCGCCGAGCTGGTGGTCCCCACGGCGATCCCAGGGCTGAGCTTCAGCGTCCCGCGCGGCTGGTCGTCGGTGGAGGTGACGGTGCGTGGCAGGACGGTGCGCTTCGCCAACACCCACCTCGAGGCGTTCAGCGCCGCCATCCGCAACCTGCAGGCGGCCGAGCTGGCCGCGGCCCTTGCGGGGTCGCGCCACCCGGTGGTGCTGGTCGGCGACCTCAACTCGACCCCGGATGATCTGGCGGGCGCCTACGGAACCTTCGCCGGGGCGGGCTACGCCGACGCCTGGGTGGCGGTGCAGGGCGCGGCGGGCGGCTTCACCTCCGGGCAGTCCGAGCTGCTCGACAACTTCCCGTCGCTGCTTGACCACCGCATCGACGACGTGCTGTACCAGCCGAGAGGCGTCACGGCCGTGGCGGCGGAGGTGATCGGCGAGCAGCCGGAGGACCGTACCCCCGCCGGGCTGTGGCCCTCCGACCACGCCGGGGTCGTCGCCACCCTGCGCCTGGCACGCAAGTAGCGTCCCGCGGCCGACCGCGCTACCCGGCGTTCCGGCGAGTGGAGGGTGCCAGGCGGGAGCCGCACACGCGGTGCAGTGACCAGACCGCGCCGAGGGCGATGCAGAGGTCGCCGACGCTGAACACGTTGGACAGCGGCCAGGACGCGGGGATCGCGAACACGTCACCCAGCCAGGGCAGGCGGGGGTCCGGCAGGGCCGCCGAGTTGGCGAACCCGTCCGGTTCGGCGGGCAGTCCGGCCGCCGCCAACGCCGACGGCGCGGCCGGCATGACGCCGCCGTTGAGCGCCATCGCCAGGAAGTTGCAGGCCGCGCCGAGGCCGATCAGCCAGATGCCGGGCAGGTGACGGTTGGCGACCACGAACACCGCGGCGACCGGGTAGCTGGCGAGCAGCAGGCCGGCCCTGGCGCCGTCGGGCAGGCCGGGTAGGTAGAGGGCGAGCAGCTGCAGGGCGAGCGCGGCCACCAGCGTCCACGCCCAGCCGGCCCGCAGGTCGGCGAGGGCGCCGAGCCGGCCGCCGAACAGGGGGACGGTGAGCGCACCCAGCAGCACCACGGCGACGAGGAACATGCGACTGCGGCCATTGTCGCCCGCCGCGGCAGGCGTTGGCGATCAGCGCGGCCTGCTCCGAGGCCGGCAGATCGCGGGTCAGACGCGGCTGCCCCAGGCGGCCGGCGAGGCGGCCCCGGCGACCACGTGGTGCTCGAGGGCGAAGGCGACCGCCTCCAGCTTGGAGTGCACCCCGAGCTTCACCAGCACGTTCTGCACGTGGGTGCGAACGGTGTTGAGCGACAGGTAGCACTCCTCGGCGATGCGCCGGTTGGACCAGCCGTTGGCCAGCAGCCCGAGGATCTCCCGCTCGCGGCCCGAGAGGGTCCGCACGCGCAGGTCGACGCTCGGGTCGCGGGTCGGCGCCCGCGCCGGCTCGGCCGCCACCACCACGCCGCGCTGCCCGTCGACCAGCTTGCGGATGGCCGCGGCGACCTCGCGGCTGGAGGCTTCCTTGGCGAGGAACCCGTCGGCGCCGGAGTCGATCGCGGCGGTGATCGTCTCTCTGCGGGTGTCGGCCGACAGCATCAGCACCTTGGTGTCAGGCGAGACCGCCTTGACGCCGCGGAGTGTCGTGGCCATCTCGGCGCCCGGCATGTGGGCGTCCAGCAGCAGCACGGTCGGCTGATGCCTGGCGGCCAGCCCGATGGCCTGGTCGTGGTCGTGGGCGACTCCGAGGACGGCCAGGTCGTCCTGCGCGTCGAGCATCAGGCCGAGGCCCTCCGCGAACACCCGATGGTCGTCGGCCAATACCAGCTCGATCATGTTTGTCACGCTCGGCCTCCCCCTGCGCGCCTCGGTCGCTTCGGCCCGTTATGCGACCCACCTGTAAGGCGTCGCCGGGCTGACAACAGATACGGCTTCACGCCTGCCCGTGACCGACCTGTGATCGGCACGTGATGTCGCGCGGCGGGGAACGGAGACCGCGAGTGGCCGGCCGGGTGCGGACGGCGTCGCGGTCGGTACGAGCGTACGGCAGTTGCCGCACGCCGCTCATCCTCAGAAGTGAGTACATCGCGTCGCCGATCTCACGCAGCACCGGTTCCCCGCAGCCCGTTCCGGCCGGGCGGTCGCCGGCTACGCCCCAGACCTCCGGATTCGCCCGGCTCAAGCAGTTCGGCCGGGGTGTAACGTAGCCGAAGATGCGGCAATTGACGTAAGCGATGGCACGGCAGGTCGCGTATCACTTTGAGGGGCCAGTGCGGCAAGCTGTTGACCGCGGCGGTGACGTCGTGTTGGCTGGCGGCATTCGTAGCATTCCGGAGGAAGTCGATGGCGCGTGTGTTCCTCGCCGACTGTCAACCGCTGTTCAACGAGGCGCTGGAAGCCCTGATCACCCGTGACGGCACCAACGAGGTGGTGGGCCAGGCCTCGACGCTGCCCCAGATCGTGGCGTCGATGAGCCAGATCAAGCCGGACCTGTTCGTGGTCGACGCCGGCCTCGCCCTCGGCACCCGCCCCACCCTGGTGGAGACGATCCTCGCCGAGCTGCCCGACAGCAGGGTCATCCTGCTGGCGCAGGACACCGACATCGAGCTGCTGCTGCTGGCGATCCGGGCTGGCGCGGTCGGGGTGGTCGGCAAGAAGTCCGGCACCCAGACGGTCCTGCGGGCGGTGCAGGCGGTGCTGGACGGCGAGGGCGTGGTGCCAAGGGCGATGCTGCCGGAGCTGTTCCGGCGGCTGCTCGACATGGGCGACCGGGCCACCGACGCGCCGCTGAACCGGCTGTCGCCGCGGGAACGGGAGGTGCTCGCGCTGCTCGGGCGTGGCTGGAGCAACGCCCAGATCGGCCGCGAGCTGTACATCAGCCCGCACACGGTCCGCACCCACGTCCAGAACATCCTGCAGAAGCTGGAGATGCACTCCAAGCTCGAGGCGGCCACCTTCGCCATGCAGCACGAGCTGGCCACCCGCCGGCCGCCGGCGACGGCCGAGGCCGCCGGCCAGGTCTAGCCGGCCGACCCGCCCTCCCCGTCCCCGGGGACCAGCAGGACCTTGCGGGTGTCGGAACCGCGCGCCGCCAGCGTCGCCAGCGCCAGGGTGTAGTCCTGCAGGGCGAAGCGGTGGGTGATCAGCGGGCCGAGCCGCAGCAGCCCGGCGCCGAACAGCCCCACCGCGTGCCGCCACGCCCTCGAGCTGGCGGCGAACACGCCGTGGACCTGGAGGTGCTTGAGGGCGAACACGTCGGGATCCATGGCGACCGCGCCCTGGCCGGCGATCCCCTCCAGC
>DASYRU010000490.1:0-3688 GCA_036004165.1 Actinomycetota bacterium | reverse complement strand
CCGCACCAGCACGACCTGGCCGACGAGCCGGTGGACTGGAGGCCGCTGATCCGGTCCGGGCTCGGGCAGCTCACCCGGCCGTTCGGCAGCGCCCCGGTCGACCCGGCCCTTGGGGCGCGGGCGCTGGCGCGCAGCCAGGCCGAGATCGTCGCGTCGGGCCGGCACGGCATCCCGGCGCTGGCCCACGAGGAGTGCCTGGCGGGGTTCGCGACCTGGGGAGCGACGATCTACCCGGTGCCGCTGGCGTGGGGCGCCAGCTTCCACCCTGAGCTGGTGGAGGAGATGGCCAGGCGGATCGGGGCGAGCATGCGCTCGCTGGGGGTGCACCAGGGGCTGGCGCCGGTGCTGGACGTCACCCGCGACTACCGCTGGGGCAGGGTCGAGGAGACGATCGGGGAGGACCCCTACCTGGTCGGCACGATCGGCACCGCCTACGTGCGCGGGCTGGAGTCCTCCGGGATCGTCGCCACCCCCAAGCACTTCGTCGGCTACTCCGGCTCCAAAGCCGGGCGCAACCAGGCCCCGGTCTCGGCCGGACCGCGGGAGGTCGCCGACGTGCTGCTGCCGCCGTTCGAGATGGCGGTGGCGGAGGGCGGGGCGCGTTCGGTGATGCACGCCTACGCGGAGATCGACGGGGTGCCGCCGGCGGCCAACGCGGCGCTGCTGACCACGCTGCTGCGCGAGACGTGGGAGTTCCAGGGCACGGTGGTGGCCGACTACTTCGGGATCTCGTTCCTGGAGCTGCTGCACGGCGTCGCCGACGACGCGGCGGACGCCGCGCGGCAGGCGCTGTCGGCGGGGATCGACGTGGAGCTGCCGACGGTGCGCTGCTACGGTCGCCCGCTGCTGGAGGCCGTCAAGGGCGGGACGGTGGACGAGGCGCTGGTCGAGCGGGCCGCCCGGCGGGTGCTGCTGCAGAAGTGCCAGCTCGGCCTGCTGGACCCGGACTGGTCGCCGGTGCCGCCGGCGCTGGCGGGGCACGGCGCGACCGTCGAGGAGCTGGACGCCGAGCGCGGCTCGGTGCGCCTGGACCTGCCCGCCGACCGCGCGCTGGCCAGGCAGCTCGCGGAGGAGTCGGTGGTGCTGCTGGCGGCCGGCCCGGCCTTGCCGATCGCGCCGGCGGCGCGGGTGGCGGTCATCGGGCCGCGCGCCGACGATCCCATGGCCATGATGGGCTGCTACTCCTTCCCCAGCCACGTCGGCAGGAACCATCCCGATGTGCCGCTGGGGCTGGAGGTGCCGACCCTGCTGGAGGCGCTGCGTGCCGAGCTGCCCGCGGCGACGGTGGCGTTCGCGTCCGGCTGCTCGGTGGCCGGCCCCGACACCGCCGGGTTCGCGCAGGCGGCCAGGGTCGCCGCCGCCGCCGACGTGGCCGTGGTGGCGCTCGGCGACCAGGCGGGCATGTTCGGGCGCGGCACCTCCGGGGAGGGTTCCGATGCGCAGGACCTGCGGCTTCCCGGGGTCCAGGGCGAGCTGCTGGAGGCGGTGCTGGCGAGCGGCACCCCGGTGGTGCTGGTGCTGCTCGCCGGCCGGCCCTACGCGCTCGGGGCGTTCGCCGACCGCCTCGCCGGGATCGTGCAGGCCTTCTTCCCCGGCGAGGAGGGCGGCGCCGCGGTCGCCGGCGTGCTGTCCGGGCGGGTCAACCCTTCGGGCCGGCTGCCGGTCGGCGTGCCCCGCGACCCCGGCGGCCAGCCGGGCACCTACCTCGCCCCGCCGCTCGGGCGGCGCAGCCAGGTCAGCAACCTCGACCCCACGCCGCTGTTCCCGTTCGGGCACGGCTGCTCCTACACCCGCTTCGCCTGGGAGGACGTGACCGTCGACGGCCGGCCGCTGCGCGACGGCGCGCCCGCCGAGACGGCGACCGACGGCTCGGTGCAGGTCGCGCTCACCGTGACCAACACCGGCGAGCGTGCCGGCGCCGACGTCGTCCAGCTCTACCTGCACGACCCGGTCGCTCAGGTCACCCGGCCGGTGGTGCGGCTGGTCGGCTACGCCCGGGTGGAGCTGCGGCCCGGGCAGGCGCGGCGCGTCACCTTCACGGTGCCGGCCGACCTGTCCTCCTTCACCGGGCTGGCCGGGCACCGCATCGTCGAACCGGGCGACCTCGAGCTGCGCATCTCGGCCTCCAGCGGCGACGCCAGGCAGGTCGTCCCCCTCCGCCTGGTCGGCCCCGAGCGCCGCGTCGACCACCGCCGCGCCCTCACCGCCGCCGTCACGGTCGACTGACCCTGGTCGGCGGAGGATCGGCCGCATGGACTGGCAGCTGGAGGTCGTGATCGTGCCCGTCAGCACGTGCAGCTGACGCCGCCGGGCCGGGCGGCGACCGGAACTCGTTATGGGCCGACCAGGCCGGTCTGGTAGGCCACCACCACCAGCTGCGCACGGTCGCGGGCGCCGAGCTTGACCATGGCGCGGCTGACGTGGGTCCGCGCGGTGGCCTTGCTGACCGTCAGCTCCGTGGCGATCTCCTGGTTGCTGAGCCCACGGCCAACCAGGGCGAGCACCTCCCGCTCGCGCTGGGTGAGCTCGGCCAGGCGGTCCTCGCTGGCCTGGTGGGCGGCGCGGGTGGCGGTGAACTGGGCGATCAGCCGGCGGGTGATCCTCGGCGCCAGCAGCGCCTCCCCGGCCGCGACCACCCGGATGGCGTGCAACAGCTCGGCCGGGCCGCTGTCCTTCAGCAGGAAGCCGCTGGCTCCCGCCTGCAGCGCCTCGAAGACGTAGGCGTCGGTGTCGTAGGTGGTCAGGATCAGCACCCGCACCCCCTCCAGGCCCCGCGTGGCCGCGATCTGCCTGGTGGCCCCCAGGCCGTCGAGCACCGGCATGCGGATGTCCATCAGCACCACCTCGGGCCGGGTTGCGAGCGCCAGCGTCACCGCCTCGGCGCCGTCGGCCGCCTCGCCGACCACGGTGATGTCGTCCTCGACGTCAAGCAGCACCTTGAAGCCGGCGCGCACCAGCGCCTGGTCGTCGGCGAGCAGGACCTTGACCGGCCCCTCCCGTCTGGGCTCCGCCGGCCCCTCGAGCTGGCTCACGGGGACGCTGCCGGCTCGGGCGGCAGCGGCAGGCTCGCGCGCACCTGGAAGCCGCCGCCCGGCCGCGGACCGGCGGTCAGCTCCCCACCGAGCAGCGCGGCGCGCTCCCGCATGCCGACGATGCCCTGCCCACGCGCGGCGCGGTCGCCGGCGTCGCGCGGGCCGCGACCGTCGTCGGCGACCCGCAGCTCCAGGTCGTCCGGTCCGTAGGTGAGCGAGACGGTCACGCGTGCCGGGCCGGCGTGGCGGATCGCGTTGGTGATCGACTCCTGCAGGATGCGATAGGCGGCCTGGTCGGTGGCGCTCGGCAGCTCCCGGGCCGGGGAGGCCACCTCGAGCTTGACGTCCAGCCCCGCCTCGCGCGCCATGCCCACCAGCTCCTCGACCTGGCCGAGCCCTGGGGTCGGTGCGCGCCGGTCGTCGGCGTCGCGCAGCATCCCGAGGGTGGTGCGCAGCTCGCCAAGCGCCCGCGCGCTGGTCTGCTCGATCGTGACCAGCGTCTCGCGCGCCTGCTCGGGTCGTTTGTCCAGCACGTGGGCGGTGACCCCTGCCTGGACGTTGATGACGGCGATGGCGTGGGCGACGGTGTCATGGACCTCCCGGGCGATCCGCAGCCGCTCGGCGTCCACCCGCCGCCGCGCCTCCTCCTCCTTGGT
>DASYRU010000489.1:0-3647 GCA_036004165.1 Actinomycetota bacterium | reverse complement strand
TCGCCGGCGAGCAGCCGGCGCAGCCACGCCTCGGTGGTGATCACGTGCTGGACGGCCATGGCCTGGGCCAGGTTGGGGTCGCCGGCGGCCAGCGCGGCGTAGATCCCCTCGTGCTGGTCGATGGTGCGCCGCAGCGCCTCGGCGTCGCTCATCGCCCGCAGCACGCGCACCCGCATGGTGCGGCTGGACAGCCCGGCCAGCAGCGACGCCAGGGTGCCGTTGCCGGACGCCTCGGCGACCCTGGCGTGGAACTCCGCGTCGTGGGCCACGAACTGCTCGTCGTCGGCGGCCTCCCGCATCCGCTGGATGGACGCGGCCAGCGCCCGCAGGCCGTCCTGGTCGATACGGCCGGCGGCCAGCGCGGTCGCCGCCGGTTCCAGGTAGCGGCGCACCTCCAGCACCTCCAGGGCGCCGTCGTCGCGCATCAGCTCCACCGCCGAGCCGATGCCCTCCAGCAGCAGGCCGGGGCTGAGGCTGGTCACGTAGGTGCCGTCGCCGCGGCGCACGTCCAGCACCCGCGCGGTCACCAACGCCCGCACCGCCTCGCGCGCGGTGTTGCGCGACAGGCCGAGCTGGGCCGCCAGCTCGTGCTCCGGCGGCAGGCGCGATCCGGGCGCCAGCTCGCCGGCGACGATCAGGTCCCTGATCCTGGCGATGGCGGTCTCGGTGCGTGGCGCGGCCAACGACCCTCCCCCGTGCATAGACATCCGATGTTTGCTACCACGGCCGCCCGGCCCCGTCAATGTCACGGCGACGGCCGACAGGCGTCATGCTTGCAGGATGCGCGTGCTGCTGATCGGCCCGCCCGGGGCGGGCAAGGGGACCCAGGCGGCCCGGATCGCCGCCCACTTCGACCTGGCCAGGATCGCCACCGGGGACCTGCTGCGCGAGGAGGTCGCCGCCGGCACCGAGTTCGGAGCCACCGCCAAGGGCTACATGGACCGCGGCGACCTGGTCCCCGACGACCTGGTGATCGCGATGACCAGGGACCGGATCGCCAGGGCCAACACCGAAGGCGGCCACATCCTGGACGGCTACCCGCGCACGCTCCCCCAGGCCGAGGCCGCCTACCGCTGGGCGGTGGCCCGCGGCGTGCCGCTCGACCTGACGCTGGGCTTCGACCCCGGGCGCTGAGACGAACCCGGGAGCCCCGTTCTCCGTGCCGGCGGCCGGGCTCAGGCGCGCGGCTCCCACCACCACGCCAGCGCGGCGGCGCCCGGCCCGGAGTGGCTCGCCATGGCGGCGTCGAACTCCCCCACGAACGCCGTGGCGGGCTGCAGCTCGGCGCTGACGGCGGCCAGCAGCCGTTCGGCGCGTTCGGGCGCGAGCGCGTGCACGGCGGCCACGTGCAGGTCGGCGTCCCCGCCGCGCGAGGCGCGCCAGCGTTCGACGATCCTGGCCTCGGCGGCGGCGCGCGAGCGGGCCGGCCGCAGCGGCCGGACCCTGCCGCCGCCCAGCTCGAACAGCGGCCACACGCCGAGCCCGTCACCGACCCGCCCGGCCAGCCGCGGCAGCCGGCCGCCGGCAAGCAGCCGGTCGAGGCTGTCGACCGCGCCGACCAGGCGCACGGCCGCGGCCGCGCGGCCGGCGGCGGCGGCGGCCTCGTCGAGCGTGGCGCCCGCCCGCGCGGCGCACGCCGCCGCCAGCACGACCAGCCCCTGGCCCCCCGTCGCGGTGGCGGTGTCCAGCACCCGCACCGGCCCGGCCGCGTGCCTGGCGGCCATGCTGGCGGCCTGGAAGCTCCCGCTGAGGGAGGCGGCGACGGTGCAGACCAGCACCCCGCCGTCGCCGCCGTGCTCCCGGATGGCGTCCAGGAAGCGGCCGGTCGAGGGACCGGAGGTGTGGACCTGGCCGGGCGACCATGCCAGCACCTCGGCGAGGCTGAGGCGGGTGCTGGCCGGGACGCCGCCGATCGCCAGGGCGAGCGGGACGACCACCACCCCGTTGGCGGCGGCCAGCTCGTCCGGCAGCGACGCCGCGCCGTCGGTCACCACCGTCACGCTCATCCCGCCCCCCCGACGGTCCTGCGGCCGTCCATCAGAACGGCATGTCCACGAACGGCGAGCTGTAGCCCGCCGCGCCGGCCAGGACCTCCGCCGCCTGCGCGGAGCTCGTCTCGCCGACGTGCCCGGCCGCCTCCAGGACCATCGGCAGCAGCCGGACGTCGCCCGGCGTCGCGATCCCGGTGACCTCCGGATGCGACAGCGCCCACACCACCGCGGCGGTGATCCGCCGCTGGTCGTCGAACGGCTCGTACCAGGTGGCGTAGCGCCGCTCCGCGGCCGCCGGCCAGTTGCGGCGCGACGCCGCCTTGATGACCATCAGGCCGGCGTCCTGCGCCTGCACCTCGGCGACCAGCGCCTGGTAGTCGGACAGGTAGGCGGGATCGCGGCCGAGCACGTGGTTGAGCGGGGTGAGCACGGTGTCGAAGGGGAACCGCCGCAGCCCCTCCCGATGGGTCGCCGGCGCCTGGTCCCCGTGGCCGGTGATGCCGATCGCGCCCGCCAGGCCCTCGTCCCTGGCGCGCACCACCGCCTCCAGCGCTCCGCCGCGGCCGGTGGCCAGGTCGAGGTCGGCGACCTCGCCGACCGCGTGCAGCTGGATGAGGTCGACGTGGTCGGTCTGCAGCCGCTCCAGGCTGCGGTTCAGCTGCTCCCAGGCGCCGTCGCGGCCGCGCCGGTCGGTCTTGGTGGCCAGGAAGATGCGCTCGCGGATGCGCGGCATCCAGGGTCCCAGGCGCAGCTCGGCGTCGCCGTACCCGGCGGCCACGTCGAAGTGGTTGATGCCGGCGTCGAGCGCCATCCGCACCGAGCGGTCGGCGGTCTGCTGGTCGACCGCGGCGAGCGCGGCCCCGCCGTAGACGAGGACCGAGCTCATGTGGCCGAGGCGGCCGAGCCTGCGTTGCAGCACGGCGGTCACTCCCCGCTGGAGGCGGCCCAGATGTTGATGCCGCCCTCCTTGGCGTGGCGGTCGATCTCGGCCAGCTCCTGGTCGTCGAAGGCGAGGTTGCGCAACGCCTGCACGTTGTCCTCCAGCTGGGCGACGCTGCTGGCGCCGACCAGGGTGGAGGTCACCCGCGGGTCGCGCAGCGTCCACGACAGCGCCAGCTGCGCCAGGCTCTGTCCCCGCCTGGCGGCCACCTGGTGCAGCGCCCGCACCTTCGCGAGGTTCTCCTCGCTGAGCATGTCGGCGTTCATCGAGCCCGGCCGGCTGGCCCGCGACCCCTCCGGGATCCCACCGAGGTAGCGGTCGGTCAGCAGCCCCTGCGCCAGCGGCGAGAACACGATGCAGCCGATCCCCTCCTCGCCGAGCACCTGCAGCAGCCCGCCTTCGATCCACCGGTTCAGCATCGAGTAGGACGGCTGGTGGATCAGCAGCGGCGTGCCGAGCCGGCGCAGGATCGCCGCGGCCTCGCTGGTGCGCTCCGCCGAGTACGAGGAGATCCCGGCGTACAGCGCCTTGCCCTGCCGGACCGCCGAGTCGAGCGCGCCGAGGGTCTCCTCCAGCGGGGTGTCGGGGTCGTGACGGTGGGAGTAGAAGATGTCCACGTACTCCAGCCCCAGGCGGTGGAGGCTCTGGTCGAGGCTGGCGAGCAGGTACTTGCGCGAGCCGTGGTCGCCGTACGGGCCCGGCCACATGTCGTAGCC
>DASYRU010000488.1:0-3233 GCA_036004165.1 Actinomycetota bacterium | reverse complement strand
CCGACCCGGTGGCCGAGTTCGAGCGCCTGCTGCTGATCGTCTTCCAGTTCCTGCCCCGCCTGGCCGCCATGGTGCGGCTGCGGGTCGCCGAGGCGCGCCTCGGCGCCTGGTCGGTCGGCCTGGCCGAGCTGCCGGCGCCGGCCGCGTTGGCAGCCCGCGAGCGCGCCGCGGCCGCCCAGCGTGAGGAGGCCGTGGCCGGCGCCGCGATCACCGCCAGCCGGCGGGAGGCCGTCCAGTCGGGCCGCCTGGCGCTGCAGCTGGCCGGCCAGGCGGTCGCCGCCGCCGCCACCAGGGTCCGCCGCGGCATCCGCAGCGGGTCCAGCATGCTCTGGGCCTGGCTGGTTTCGCTGGCCGTGGCAGGCCGGCGCCGTCTCCTCGGCGCCGCGGCCGCCGCCGGCCGGGGCCTGCGAACCGGGCTGGCCAGGCTGGCCACCGCCGTGGCCGGCGTCGGCGCGGCCCTCGCCGGCCTGGCAGCACGGATCGACGCGTTGGTCGCAAGGGCCGGTCGACCGGGGGGGCAGCAAGCGCCCCCCCGGACCCCCCCGGACGGGTGGGCCCCACCGAGCCCCCGGACCCCCCCGGACGGGTGGGCCCCACCGAGCCCCGGGACCCCCCCGGACGGGCGGACCCTGCCCAGCCCCGCGACCCTCCCGGACGGCCGTCCGGTCGATGACCAGGGCGAGACCACCGAGCTCTGGTGGCTCCCGTCCAACCTCGGCGACCCGGTCGCCGAGGATCCCGGCCGCGGGGGCCGGCGCCGCAGGGGGAGCCACGCCCGCCGGCGGGAGCGCGACCCGGTGGTCGCGGCCCTGGCCAACGGCTCGGCCCGGGCCACCACCCCGTTCCGGGTCCTCGGCCGCCGCCTGGCGCCCGGCGTCACCGCGCTGGCCGACCCGCCCGACCACCGCCGCCGCGGCTGGCTGGCGTTCGCGCGTCCGGTGGCGGGCGCCGTCGTCCTGGCCATCCTGGCCGGGACGGCGACCGCGCTGCCCGCGGGCAAGCTGGTCGCCGCCACCGTCAAGGAGGCCAGCGCCGGCCTGCCGGACCTGGACGAGCTCAGGCCGCTCAGCCAGCCGGAGCGGACCCAGATCTACGACCGCAAGGGCAGGCTGATCGAGGTCCTGCACGACGAGCAGGACCGCATCGTGGTGCCGCTGTCGCGGGTCGACGAGCTGCTGCAGCAGGCGGTGGTGGCGGCAGAGGACGCCCGCTTCTACGAGCACCACGGCGTCGACGACCGCGGCATCCTGCGGGCCGCCCTCGCCAACGTGCTCCAGCGCGAGACCACCCAGGGCGGCAGCACCATCACCCAGCAGCTCATCCGCAACGCCTACCCCGACCTGCGCGAGCGGTCGCTGGCCCGCAAGGTCAAGGAGGCGGCCCTGGCGGCGCAGCTCGAGAACGAGCTGAGCAAGCAGGAGATCCTGGAGCGGTACCTGAACCGGGTCTACTTCGGGGCCGGCTACTACGGGGTCGAGGCGGCCAGCAGAGGCTACTTCACCAGCACCGCCAGGGACGTCGACCTGGCCCAGGCCGCCACCCTGGCCGGCGTCATCCGCGAGCCGGAGACCGCCAACCCGCGCAAGCACCCCAAGCGAGCCAAGGTGCTGCGCGACTCCGTGCTCGACCGGATGGTTCAGCTCGGCATGGTGAGCTCCGCCGACGCCGCCAAGGCCAAGAAGCAAAAGCTCGGGGTCAAGCCGGCGCGCAGAGTCGGTGGCCGCTACCCCTGGTTCGTGGACGGGCTCCGCCGCCAGCTGCTGGACGACCCACGTCTGGGCCGCACCCGTGAGCAGCGCCTGCGCAAGCTGTACGAGGGCGGTCTGCGCATCACCACCACCCTGGACATCGCGGCACAGCAGGCAGCCGAGCGCGCGGTGCAGCGATGGCAGCCCAAGTCGGGCCCGGAGATCGCGCTGATCTCCATCGACCCCCGCGACGGCGCCGTCCGGGCGGTGGTCGGCGGCGACGACTACCACGCCAACCACTACAACGTCGCCGTCCAGGGCAGGGGCCGCCAGACCGGCTCCTCGTTCAAGCCCTTCGTGCTGGCGGCCGCCCTCGACGCGGGCGTCTCGCCCGACTCGGTCTGGGAGTCGAGCGCGTTCCAGGCCGACGAGGTCTGCGGCGTCCGCCTCGACCCGCCCTGGGAGGTGGACAACTACGAGGGCAAGGGCGAGGGCAAGATCTCCGTCAGGGAGGCGACCGCACGGTCGGTCAACGGCGTCTACGCCCGGCTGATGCAGCACCTCTGCCCCCAGAAGGTCTCGGCCATGGCCAAGAACCTGGGCGTCAGGCTCGACCCGGCGCAGGCGAACGCCCCCTCGATCGCGCTCGGCAGCGCCGAGGTGCGCCCGATCGACATGGCCAGCGCCTACGCCACCTTCGCCAACATGGGCGAGTACCACCAGCCGACCTTCGTCGAGAAGATCGAGCACCACGGCAGGCTCGTCTTCGCCGACCGCCCGCCGGCGGAGCGGCGCATCTCGGCCGCGCTCGCCTGGGAGGTCAACGACCTCCTCAAGGGCGTGATCGCCCACGGCACCGGCACGGCCGCCAACATCGGCCGGCCCGAGGCCGGCAAGACCGGCACCAACCAGGCGTACCGTGATGCCTGGTTCGTCGGGTACACGCCGCAGCTGTCCACCGCGGTCTGGATGGGCAACCCGAAGAAGCAGGAGTCGATGCTGAACGTGAACGGCATCCGGGTGACCGGCGGCTCCTACCCGGCACGCGTCTGGCACGACTTCATGCTGGCCGCCCTGGCCGGCGAGCCGGCGGTCGACTGGACGCGGCCGCCCGACCAGCTCCACTACACCATCCTGCCGCCGAAGGAACCCGACAAGAAGAAGGAACGCCGGCAGCGCAGGCGGCCGGGCCCACCTCGGAACGGCTAGCGGAGGCGACCAGCAAGCGATGCCATACCTCGACTACGCCGCCAGCGCCCCGCTACGGGCGCAGGCGCTCCAGGCGATGCTGCCGTTCCTGGAGCGACCGGCCGGCAACGCCGCCAGCCAGCACGGCCCTGGGCGGGCCGCACGGGCGGCCGTGGAGACCGCCAGGGAGCAGGTGGCCGACCTGGTCGGCGCCGCTCCCGGCGAGGTGGTCTTCACCTCGGGAGGGACCGAGGCCGACAACCTGGCCGTCAAGGGCGCGCTGCTGCACCGGGCCGGCCCTGCCGCCAGGCACCTGGTCTGCTCGGCGGTCGAGCACCACGCCGTGCTCGACGCCGC
>DASYRU010000487.1:0-4887 GCA_036004165.1 Actinomycetota bacterium | reverse complement strand
CTCGTACTTGTCCAGCCAGTAGCCCCAGGCCTTGAGGGCGATGATGAGCCCGAGCAGCACCGACAGATGGGACTGGGTCTGGGGGGCGACGCGGTTGGACTCGGCCTGGGGGCGGATGCCGCCGAGCACGTAGTGGCCGGCAGCGACCAGGATGGTGGTCAGCACCAGGGTGGTGAACAGCCAGCCGAACACCGCCCGCATGAACGGCAGCTGGAAGACGTAGAAGCCGACGTCGCGCCCGAACTGCGCGTCGCGGTCGCCGAACGAGACGCGGTTGCGCCACAGCAGGAAGGTCTGCCACCAGCCTGACGCCTGCAGCCCGACGACCAGGCCGAGGAAGGCGGCGATGCCGAGCCGCAGCGGGCGCAGGTAGGGAGCGAGCAGGGCGCGGGCACGCTCCACCTGGGGGCGGCCCACCACCGTGAGGCCGTAGCGGGGCGCCAGCCGCTCGACCAACCACAGGTTGACGCCGACGATCACCGCCGTGCCCACGCCGGCCAGCAGCCCAAGGAACACCTTGGAACGGAGCGAGCCCCAGAACACGCCGGTCTTGTCCACCTCCCGGAACCACAGCAGGTCGGTGTAGAAGCGGGACAAGCTGCCGACCGCGGTCAACAGGAGGAACGCCAGCAGCAGGACGGCCAACGTCCAGCGCCGGGGAGGGCGGCGGGCTGCGACCACGTCAGGGACCTTTCTTGGCTTGCTCGGGCGCCTTCCAGAGACCCTAGCACGCGTCCTGATGCAGGGTGCGGCCAGCGGTGCCGCGGTCCCGGCCGGAGTCTGCCCGTACCCATCTGGCGGCCACGCGCGCCTGGTACCTCGAAGGCACGTACCCGCCCAACCGGACCGCACGTGCCGTCGCCGCCGGCTCCGGCCAGGCGTGGCGGCCGCGCCGAATGGAGTGTGCCGGCATGGCCGTCGTCCTGCTCGCCCTGATCCTGCTCGTGAGCAGCATCGCCCTGGCCGTGACCGGCGCGGGCGCCCCTACCGGCCGGCGCGAGCGGCGCTGACCGGTTCCCGGAGCCAACCCCGACCGGTCCCGGGGTTGGCTCTGGGAAGGGCCTGCCGGCGCCTCAGCAGCCGGTGGCGCCGGCGGCCGGCTGGCGCAGGAACCGCAACGCGTCGTCGACGGTGGCGACCTGGACCACGCGCAGGCCGGCGGGGATACGGGCGCCACGGATGTCCGGGCAGTTGTCCCTTGGGACCAGGAAGACCGTGGCCCCCTGGCGGCGGGCCGCGACCAGCTTCTCGACCACCCCGCCGATCGGCAGGACCTCACCGTCGAGGGCGATCTCCCCGGTGCCGGCGATCCGGCGGCCGCCCGTCAGGTCCTCGGCGCTGAGCCGGTCGATGATCGCCAGGGTGAAGATCAGCCCGGCAGAGGGGCCGCCGATGTTCTCGGTCTCGATCGTCACCTCGACCGGCGGGGCAGGGAAGCGGTCCCGCAGCACCACCCCGACCCGAGGCTCTCCCTCCACGGCGCCGACCTGCACGCGCACGGCGCTGCGGGTCTTGCCGCGCTCCACGCGGAAGTCGACCCGGTCGCCGACCCGGTGCCTGGTGATCGCCGTCCGCACCTGGTCGGTGCTGGTCACGGCGTGACCGTCGACGGCGAGGATGAGGTCGCCCGTCTCCAGCCTGCCGGCGGCCGGCGTGCCCGCCACCACGTCGTCGACCTCCACCCCGGACGGCTCGATCGAGTAGCCGAGCTCGCGCAGGGCGACCACGGTCGCGGTCGACTTCGAGTTGACCATGTCGGCCACGTTGCGGCGGTCGACCTCGTCGCTGGTCTCGCCCTCGGGGAACACCTCGGTGCGGGGACGCAGCTGCACGTCCCGGTTGGCGAAGTCGAGCAGGGCCTCGTAGAAGCGGACGTCGTCGTCGATGCCGACCGAGGTCAGGTACAGCCTGCCCTTGGAGTCGTAGACCGGCGTACCGCCCCGGACCTTGACCCGGGTCAGCACGTCCTCGGCCGGGCCGGGGGTGAGCGCAACCACCGGCAGCCGGTAGAAGTTGAGGGCGAAGACCACGGCGACCAGCGCAACGACGCCGACGCTGGCGGTCACGCGCTGCCGCACCCTACCTCCTGCCCCCTGTGGTCACTACGGTCATTGTCGCCAGCGCCGGGCGGTCTCGTCCACGAACAGCGGGGCCAGCTGGTCGAAGTCCTCGATGATCCGGCCGGCGCCGAGCGCCACGCACTCCAGCGGCGCCTCGACCATGTGGACGCCGACGTGGGCCTCCCTGGCGATGCGCGCGTCCAGCCCGCGCAGCTGGCTGGCGCCGCCGGTCAGGAAGATGCCCTTGTCGAGCACGTCGTTGGCCAGCTCCGGCGGGGCCTCGGCGAGCGTCTCCAGGACCGCCTGGACGATCTGGCCCACCGGCTCCTCCAGCGCCGCGCGGACCTCGGCGGCGGTGACCAGCACCGTCTTGGGCAGCCCTGTGGCCAGCTCCCTGCCTTTCACCTCGGCCTTCTGCTCGCCCGGCTGCGGGTAGGCCGAGCCGATGCCGATCTTGAGGTCCTCGGCGGTGCGCTCGCCGATGGCGATGGCGTACTCACGCCGGACGTGCTGGCCGATGGCGGCGTCCATGTCGAAACCGGCCACGCGGATCGCCTTGGCGCAGACGATGCCCCCAAGCGAGATGCAGGCCACCTCGGTGGTGCCGCCGCCGACGTCGACGACCACGTGGCCGGCGGGCTCGTGGACGGGCAGCCCGGCCCCGATCGCCGCCGCCATCGGCTCCTCGACCAGATAGGCGGCCTTGGCCCCGGCCTGCACGGCGGCCTCCTGCACCGCACGCCGCTCCACCAGGGTGATCGCCGAGGGCACGCAGATCAGCACCCGCGGCCTGGCGAGCCGGCTGGTGCCGACCCTGGCCAGCAGCATCCGGATCAGCCGTGTGGTGGTGTCGAAGTCGGAGATGGCCCCGCCCCGCAGCGGCCGCACGGCCACGATGTGCCCGGGCGTCCGGCCGATCATCGCGTACGCCTCGTCCCCCATCGCCAGGATGCCGCCGGTTTTCTCGTTGATGGCGATCACCGTCGGCTGATTGAGCCGCACGCCGCGGCCCCTGACGTAGACCAGCGTGTTGGCCGTGCCGAGGTCGATGGCGAGGTCGCGTGCCACGGCGCTACATCGGGGAGGGCGGGCGGCGGCGGGAGGAGGCGCGACGCGTCTGGGCCTGGCGGCGGGCCAGGGCGATGGCGCCCAGCAGGGCGAGCCCGGCGGCCGCGCCGCGGTAGACGTCGCCCCTGCGGACCTGGACGCCGCCCACCCGCACGCCCGCGGGCACCTGGCGACCGGCCTCGGCGAACGCCTCGGCGCTGGAGCGGGTCGGCACCCATCCGGCCGCCCGCAGGCGGGCGTTGTCGAGCACCCAGGGATGCATGTGGTAGTGGAGCTCGCCGGCGGTCGCGGCCGACATGCCAGCCCGCCAGAGCCGCTCGGCGGTGGCGAGCGCCACCCGCTCCGGCACGTCCAGGCGGCGCCGCCCGGCAGCCGTGGCGGCCGCCCGCGACCCGATCCAGTCGTCGGGCGCGACGTTGTAGACCCCCCCGGCCAGCCTGCCGGACGCGGCGAGGGCGAGCGCGGCGGCCGCGTCGGCAGGGGCCAGGCACTGCAGGGGCGGGTCGTAGCCGCGCACGCCGACCATCGCCGGCGCCAGCAGGCTGCGGGACAGGAAGGTGCCCCACGCCGGCGCCCACACGCCCGCGGCCCGCAGCACCACCATCGAAGGCACGCCGGCGGCCAGGGCGATCCGCTCGCTGTCGGCCAGCACGCCGGCGGCCGGGAAGTCCGGGTTGGGCCTTGGCTCGGTCGTCTCGGGGATCGGCACCGGGTTGTCTGGGTGGGCGCCGTACACCACCCCACTGGACCACAGCACCACGGTGGCGTCCCTGGCGGCCGCGTCCAGCGCCAGCCGGGTGGCATCCACCACCCGGGCGCGGCGGCCCTGCTCGTCGCGGTCGGCCGCGTCGACCAGCGGGAACAGCAGCACCGCGTCGGCGGCCGCCAGCGTCTCGGCGAAGCGCGGGTCGCCGGGACCGGCGGGGACGAACTCGAACTTCGGACCGAGCAGGGGCGGCTCGTGCCTGGAGAGCCCGAGCACCCGGTCGACCGCGGGGTCGTCCTCAAGCGCCAGCGCGAGCGCCCTGGCGCCGGGGTGCAGCGCCCCGACCAGGGCCACCGTCCGTCCCACCAACCGCCACCTTCCCGTCGCCGTCTCCGGTCGCTTCCAGGCTACCCCGCGAGCGCCTCCTGGCGGCCGGTTCACGTCTCCGCCCGCGAGTAGGATGAGGTCATGAGCGAGATTCCGGGCGAGGGTGCCGACTTCTTCGGCCGTATCCCGCTGTTCCGCGAGTTCGCCAGGCTCATGGCCACCGGCACCGGGCCGGTCAACTGGGAGCTGGCCCGTCAGGTGGCGGTGGCCACCGCGGCGGGCGCCGACGCCCTCGGGGTGACCCCGCAGCTCCCCAGCCCCGCCGCCGCCCTGGATCCCGGCGAGGCCCGCGCCTGGGACGACCGGCTGCGCCTGGCGGAGCTTTGGGTCGACCCGGTCACCAGCCTCCCCGGTCCGGGCCTGGCGCTGTCGGCCCGCCCCGTCGGCCGCCCCGACTTCGCCGAGGCGGTCCTGCCCGGCTTCGCGCCGCTGGTCGAACCGGGAGCGCGGCGGATGTCCGAGGCGCTCGGCGCGGGCGCCGGCGGCGAGATGCCCGGAGCCGGCGAGATGGTCGGGCGGGTCGGTGGCCTGCTCGCCGGCCTCCAGGCCGGCAGCCTCGTCGGGCAGCTCGCCCGCTCGGTGCTCGGCCAGTACGAGCTGGCCATGCCGCCGGGCGAACCGGCCAGGGTGCTGGTCGTGCCGGAGAACGTGCGTGCCTTCGAGCAG
>DASYRU010000486.1:0-6637 GCA_036004165.1 Actinomycetota bacterium | reverse complement strand
GAGGGCCGAGCGCACGATCTGCCTGGCCGCCTGCCGCTTGACCAGCCCGGGCAGCGGCATGCCGAGCTCGACCTGGAGCCGGTAGGTGACCAGGGTGCCGCCGCCTGCGGTCGGCTCGAGGGTGTAGGAGCCGGAGAGGTCTTCCAGCGTCCCCTCCACGTACTCCCAGGAGAGCCCGCCCTCCCGCGGGGCGTAGCGGTAGGCGAGGGTGTAGGTGGCGCTGAGGACCGGGGTGCGCAGCCGGAACGCCACCCTGGTCCCCCGCCCGCGCCGGTCGCGCGCCAGCACCTCGACCTGCTCGAGGTTGCCGACCCACTCCGGGTAGGCGTCGAAGTCGGCCACCACCGCCATGACCGCCTGCGCCGTGGCGGCGACCTCGACCGAGCCTTCGGCGTGCTCCGTCATGACCGGATCCTACTAAGGCCCCGCCGGGAGGGGCGGCGGTTGCTGCGGCGGCCTTCCTGGGCAAGGCGGGATCCTCCTAAGGTCCCGCCGGGAGGGGCGGCGGTTGCTGCGGCGGCCTCCCTGGGCAAGGCGCTACCGTCGGTGGCCATTAGGCCGGATGCTCGAGCATCCGGCCGGTCGCCCGGAAATGGCCGACGTTGACCAGCCGGGTGCGGCCGACCCGCATGCGGCTGGCCCGCGGCTCGTGGACGTGGCCGAAGTACAGGTAGTCGGGCTGGTGTTGCTCGACGTAGTCGAGCAGCGCCTGGCTGCCCGGCTCGGAGCGGCCGGCGACCACGTCGAAGCGGAGGTCGTCCACCGCAGGGGGCATGTGCGAGCAGAGCACGTCCACCGGACCGAGGCCGGCCACCTTGGCGGCGAACTCCTGGTGGGTGGACTCCGACAGGTGCGGCCGGGAGCCGCGCGGCAGCCCGCCGCCGACGAAGCCGACGAGCATGCCGTCCAACTCGACCGTCTCCCCGTCGAGATGGCGGACGCCCGGGCGCAGGAGGTCCTGGAACAGGTCGGGGCTGTCGACGTTGCCGTGGGTCAGGTAGGTCGGTTCCGGGAAGGCGGCGAACACCTGCTCGTACTGGACGCGGCAGGCCGCCCGGACCTGCGCCCGCGCCTCCTCCTCCCGCCCGGCGCTGGCGCGCCGCAGCAGCACGCCGGCCTCGTCGAAGCGGCCGGCGGTGCGCAACGCGACGAAGTCGCGCACCACCTCCGCGCCGAACACGTCGACCGCGATCCCCTGCATGGTCCGGTAGTCGATCAGGTTGACCAGGTCGCCGCAGACCAGCAGGGCGTCGGCGTCGGCGGCCTCCCTGCGCAGGGAGTCGGCCGCGCCGTGGATGTCGGAGACGACCTTGATGCGGATGGCGTGCCCCCGTTGGCTCGATGTTCCCCTGCGAGGATGCTAGTCGAGCCGCAAGGCCTGGGCTGCCGTCGGGTCGCGTACGCTTCTGGGACGCGGCGGCGCCGGCCGGCGGCGCCCGGGACCAGGAGGGCTCGCGCGTGCCCCTGCCAGCCGGGCCGGTCGTCGGCACCTGCGGGTTCGGCTACCCGGAGTGGCGCGGCCGCTTCTACCCGCCGGAGCTGCCCCCCGCCTCGTGGCTCGGCTTCTACGCCCAGGTCTTCGAGGCGGTGGAGCTGGACGGGACCTTCTACCGGCCGCCGGAGCCGGCGCAGGTGGCCGTCTGGGCGGAGGCCCTGCCGGAGCGGTTCGCGGTGTCCGCCAAGGTGCCGCGGGCGGTCACCCACGAGGCTCGGCTGCAGGGCGAGGCCGCAGCCGCGATGCTGCGGGCGTTCGCGGGGGCGCTCGGCCCGCTCGGCGACCGGCTGCTGACGGTGGTGCTGCAGCTCCCGCCCAGCCTGGACGCCGCCGAGGGGCGCCAGCGCCTCGCGCGACTGCTGGGCGACCGGCCCGCCGGGCTGCCGGTGGTGGTCGAGGTGCGCCACCGCTCCTGGGACCGGCCGTGGCTGCCCGGGCTGCTGGAGGCGGCTGGGGCGGGCCTGGTGGTGGCGGACCGTCCCGGCGAGCAGCCGTGGCCGCGACCGCATGGCGCGCCCGGCTACCTGCGGCTGCTCGGCGACCGGCGGGCCACCCCCACGATCGGCCGGCCGGTGCGCGACCGTGCGGCCGACCTGGACCGCTGGGCGGCGCTGCTGGAGGCGGCCGGGCCTCGGACCGGAGGGCCGCCGGCGGCGGCGTTCGCCAACAACCGCTTCGAGGGGGCCGCCTTCGACACCGCGGCCGCGCTGCGCCGCCGCCTCGGGCAGCCGACGGTCGCGCCACGCGAGCGCTGGCCCGCACCACCCCTGCCCGGCCTGGAACCGTAGGCCACGGACCGCCGATGCCTCCGGCGGTGGGCGGCCGACCGGCTGTGGGAGACTGGACGCCATGGGCGCCGGCGCGAGCGTGGTGGTGGTGGGCGGCGGGGTGATGGGCTGCTCGATCGCCTTCCACCTGGCCGAGCGGGGCGTCGAGGTGCTGGTGCTGGAGCGCGGCACCGTCTGCTCCGGCATGACGGCCCGGTCCGGGGCGGTGGTGCGCACCCACTACACCAACGCGCCGGAGGCCAGCATGGCCCTGGCGGGACTCGGCTACTTCCGGGACTGGCGGGAGCGGGTGGGCGGCTGGTGCGGCTTCACCGTCACCGGCGCGGTCGTCCTGGTCGGCCCCGACGACGGCGAGCGTCTCCGCCGCAACGTCGCGATGCTGCGCGGCGTCGGGGTCGACACCGAGGTGGCCACCCCGGCCGAGCTCGGCGCCGAGCATCCCGAGCTGGACCTGCGCGGCGTCGGCCTGGCCGCGGTCGAGCCCGCCTCCGGCTACGCCGACCCGGTGGCGACCACCTTCGCGTTCGCCTCAAGGGCGGTCGACCTGGGCGCGCGGATCCGCCAGGGCGTCGGGGTGCGCGCGCTGCGGGTCGTCGGCGACGCGGTGGTGGGCCTCGACACCACCGACGGCGTGGTCGGCGCCGACGCGGTCGTGCTCGCCTGCGGCCCGTGGGTCGACCCGCTCGCCCGCACCGCCGGGTTCGAGCTCGGCATCACCCCGGAGCGCGCCCAGATCGCGTTCGTCCCGCGTCCGCCGGCGGCGCGCCGCCACCCGGTGGTGATCGACGGGGTCCTCGGCATCTATTTCCGCCCCCACGGCGGCGAGCTGACCCTGCTCGGGGTGGAGGCCGGCCACCAGCTCGGGGTGGAGGCGATCGACGCCGAGGTCGAGGGCTACGACCACGGGGTCGTCGCCGCGGCGCTGCGGCGGCTGGCCGGCCGGGTGCCGTCCTTCGCCGGGGCGTCCTTCGCCCGCGGCCACCGCGGCGTCTACGACACCTCGCCCGACAGCCGGGCGGTGCTGGACGCCGCCCCCGGCGTGGCCGGGCTGTTCGTGGCAGGCGGCTTCTCGGGCACCGGCTTCAAGAAGGCCCCGGCGGTGGGGGCCTGCATGGCCGAGCTGGTCACCGACGGGCGGGCGAGGACGGTCGACCTTCACCCGTTCCGCCTGGCACGCTTCGCCGAGGGGGACCCGATCGTCGGCGACCAGTACCGGCTGCCGCCCGAGTTCGGCCACCCGCTCTGAGCCGGGCGGCCGGGTTAGACTCCTTGCGCCACCCACCCTGCGTGCGAAAGGAGCGGCCATGGCCCGCCGCCGCTCCCAGGCCGACGAGCAGGTGCTGCTGCGCATGCTCCACGACAGCCCGGTGTTCCGTTCCGGCACCCCGGAGGCCCTTGCCGCCCTTGCGGCGGAGGCTGCGCCGTTCGACTACCCGGCGGGCAGTTTCCTGTTCCGCCAGGGCGAGCCCGCCGCCCACGTGCTGGTGCTCACCGCCGGCGAGGTCGCGATCGTCTCGCCGGTCAGGGGCGGCGCCGAGCAGGTCCACTCGATCGTCGGGCCCGGTCAGCTGATCGGCGAGCTGGCGCTGCTGACCGGCGGGCGACGCACCGCGGGGGCGCGGGCCACCTCGCCGACCACCGTCTGGGCGATCGGACGGGACCCCTTCTGGGCGTTCCTGGAGACCACCCCCGCCGCCGCGGCGGCGCTGCTGCGCCAGCTCGCCGCGGTGCTGGCCGCCCGCGAGGCGCTGATCGACGACCTGCTTTCGCTGGACGTCAAGGGCCGGCTGGCCAAGGTGCTGCTGCGGCTGGCGGAACGGTACGGGCAGCCAGGCCCGGGCTCCGGCACCCGGATCGCGTTGCGGCTGACCCACCGCGACCTGGCCGGGATGGTCGGCGCCAGCCGGGAGAACGTCAGCCGGGCCCTGGCCGCCTTCCGCAAGCGCGGGTTCATCGACTACGACTCCGAGTCGCTGCGCCTGCTCGACCCGGACGCCCTGCGCCGGCTGACCTGAGCGGCCCCGCTGCGGTGTGTGTCGCACGTCACCGCGACCCGGTGACGTGCGGCACCGACAGCGGCGGCGGCGCCGGCTACGGTTACCGCAGTCCTCGAGCAGGCCCCGGCGGATCGAGGAGGAGCCCGCCGGGACCGGCTGGGGGCCAGGCAGCAGCGGCAGACCGGTGCATCCCGGGGGGGCCCGACTGGACCGCTGGAGGTGCCGGCAAGGGCGCGGGGGGGCCCGCGGCCGAGCCGGCATCCCGGCCAGGCCCGCCCCGTCACGGCCGAGGCGGGCCTGGCTCTTTCACGTGGCCCGCGGCGAGCACCGCCAGGACCGCCGCCTGCAGGCTCGGGAACCCCGCCACGCCGGCCGCCGGCGCGCGGCGATCAGGTCCGCTGGCCACGAACAGCGGCGTGGCGCCGGCGGCGACCGCGGCCTCCACGTCGGTTTCGTGGTTGCCGATCAGGTAGGAGGCGGCGAGGTCGAGGCCGAGCGTCGCCGCGGCCTCCTGCAGCATGCCCGGCGCCGGCTTGCGGCAGCGGCAGGTTCGGGCGTAGCCGTCGACCACCCCCGCCGGGTGGTGCGGGCAGTACCAGATGCCGTCCAGCCGCACCCCGTCCGCGGCCAGCAGGGCACGCAGGCGGTGGTGGACGCTGGCGACCGCCGCCTCGCCGTAGTAGCCGTGGGCCACCCCCGCCTGGTTGGTCACCACCACCAGGGCATAGCCGGCGGCGGCCAGCGCGGCCAGGGCGGGGCCGGCGCCCGGCACCAGCACCAGCCGGGCCGGGTCGTGCAGGTAGGGGACCTCCTCCACCAGGGTGCCGTCGCGGTCAAGGAAGACGGCGGGACGCATCAGCGACCGGCCAGGTGGGCCTCCACCCAGCCGCAGAGGGCGTGACCGACGGTGATGTGGCCCTGCTGGACCAGGCCGGCGGCGTCGCCGTCCACGTGCAGCGCGAGGTCGGCGCGGTCGTCGAGCGGCGAAACGGCGGGGCCGAGGAAGGCGATCACCTTGAGAGCCCGCCGCCTGGCAGCCTCGGCGGCCCTGAGCAGGTTCTCGGAGCGGCCGCTGGTCGAGATGACCAGCAGCACGTCGCCGGGACGGCCGAGGCCCTCGACCTGGCGGGCGAACACGTCGGCGTAGCCGTAGTCGTTGGCGACCGCCGTGAGCACCGAGGTGTCGGTGGTCAGCGCGACCGCGCGGTGGGCGGGCCGCTCCACCGCGAGCCGCCCGACCAGCTCGGCCGCCAGGTGCTGCGCGTCGGCCGCGCTGCCGCCGTTGCCGCAGAACAGCACCTGGCCGCCGGCGGCGAGCGCGTCGGCGACCAGCCGCGCGGCCCGCTCGACGGCGGCGGCGCCTGGCCGCTCGGCCAGCGACGCGGCGGCCGCCGCCGAGGCGGCCAGCCAGGCGGCGACGTCGCTCACCGGTCGCCCTGCTCGGCGACCATCCCGCGCGGGTCGAAGCGGACCGCCGAGCATGGCGCTCCCGCCGCCTCGAGCTCCTGCGCCACCCGCGCCCGCCGCTCGGGCGGGATGGAGAACAGCAGGAACCCGCCGCCGCCGGCGCCGAGCACCTTGCCGCCGGCGGCGCCGGCCGCCCGACCGACCGCGTACAGCTCGTCGAGGCGGGGGGTGGCGACCCCGGCGGCCAGGCGCCGCTTCTGCTCCCAGCCCTCGTGCAGGCCGTCGGCGAAGCTTGCCAGGTCGCCGTCCAGCAGCGCCTCGCGCATCGCCACCGCCAGCGCCTTGAGCGCGCCGAGGCTGGCCAGGCTGCGGGCGGAGCCGCCGAGGACGCCGTCGACCTGCCGCCGCAGGATGCCGCCGTCGGTGCGGCTCTGCCCCGACCAGGCCAGCAGCAGGGACCGCTCCAGCTCCTCCAGCACCGCGGCGGCGACCGGCACCGGGTGGACCTCGACCTGGTCGTCGCCGTGGAACTCGATGAAGTTGAGCCCGCCGAAGGCGGCGGCGTACTGGTCCTGCATGCCGCCCTCCACCTTGAGGTCCACCCGCTCGACCTGGTAGGCGCGCCAGGCGAGCTCCGCCGGCGACCAGCTCCGCCCGGTGGCCGCTCCGACCGCGCCGAGCATGGCGACCACCAGGGCGGAGGAGGACCCGAGGCCGGATCCCGGCGGCGCGTCGGTGGCGAGGGTCAAGTCGAGGCCGCGGCCGGGCCGCCTGGCGGTGAGGTCGCGCAGGACGGCCTTGACGAGGTCGAGGTGGCCGTCGAAGACCAGCTCGTCGGGGGCGAACGCGGCCCTTGCCATCAGGTCGAGCGACTCCACGTGGTAGTCGCCGTCGGCCCGCGGGCGCAGCTCGGCGGTGGCGCAGCGGTCGATGGTGACCGAGAGCACCGC
>DASYRU010000485.1:0-7249 GCA_036004165.1 Actinomycetota bacterium | reverse complement strand
CCGCTGCCATCACTCGATCGGGATCTGCCGGAACGCGAGGTCGACGTCGATGCCCTGGCGGCGCCGGTACAGCCGGGTGCCGGCGAACCAGACCACCCCGAACACCACGATGCCGAGGACGATCCAGAACTCCCGCGACAGGTGGTCGAGGGTGAACATCGGCCCGGCGGCGATCGGGTCGTTCCACAGCAGGTAGAGCACCAGCGCGAAGAAGGCCAGCGAGATCGCTCCGGTGACCACCATCAGCGGCGTGCCGCCGAGCCGGGAGGAGGCGGCCGGCGAGGCGTCGAACAGCTCGCGGCGCCTGCGCGGGAACAGGACCGCGGCCAGCATGGCCGCTCCCCAGACGACCACCAGCGCCTCGATCAGGCTGAGGAAGGCGATGTTGCGGTAGGCGATCAGCCACATGAACACCACCGCGCCGGCGGTCGACAGCCCGATGGCGACCACCGGGGTGTGCACCCGCTCGCTGACGTGGCCGAGCCGGTCGGGCGCCAGCCGGTCGAACGACCAGGCGATCATCGTGCGGGTGGTGTAGGCCAGCTCGGCCGGGATCCAGAACCAGATCCAGGCCACGAAGGTCGCCATGATCACCACGGCCAGCAGCACGTTGCTGGTCAGGATGCCGGCGAGTACGGTGAACCAGGGGGAGGCGCCGGTGGCGGCCTCGGTGGAGCCGTCGGCGATCGCGGAGATCGAGTTGAAGCCGACCGCGCCCTGGAACTCGTAGCCGAACGCCTTGGCCGCCAGGCCGTCGAACAGGGCGATCAGCAGGCCGGTGGCCGCGACCGCGCCGAGCATGCCGAGCAGCTGGGAGCGGCGGAAGCGCTTGACCTCCCCGCCGATGCCGATCGACTGGACGGCGCCGAGCAGCGGCAGCAGCGGGAAGACCAGGAACTCGATCGACTTGCCGATGCTGAAGCTGCCGGTGACGTAGCCGTTCTGCTTGGCGGTGGCGATCACGCCCTGGTAGTCGAGCCCGGTCAGGTCCGTCAGATTTTCCTTGAACCGGTCGCGGCTGCCGAGCAGCAGCACCGCGATCAGCACCAGGGTGCCGACCACGGCCAGCACGAACAGGACCTTCTGGACGGTGAAGTAGCGCCGCGTGCCTGAGGCCAGCAGCAGGCCCGCGACCACCAGTGTGGCCGTGCCGATCCAGAACACCCCGCTCGGCTCGGCGGTGGAGGCGGCCCAGTCGAGCATGGTGTCGTTGCCGGCGACCACCCCGACGGTGCCCAGGAACGACGACAGCCCGACCTTGACGATCAGCGACGCCGCGAAGGCCGCGTAGTAGAGCAGGATCACCGTCTCCACCAGCGAGCCGACGAAGGCGAAGCCGGGGCTGAGGCCACGCGACAACGACACGTAGACCCCACCGGAGCGGGGGAAGATCACCGACCAGAAGTAGAAGGTCGCCGCGACCGCCAGCATGCCGGCCGCCGCCAGCAGGGTGGACAGCCAGATCCCGGCGCCCGGGTAGAGGCTCGGCCCGTAGTACTGGTTGAGCGCGATCGCGATCCCGACCGAGACCAGCCCCACGTTGAAGATGAAGACGTCGGTGGAGCCGGCGACCCGGATCAGCCCGGAGGCTGGCCGGGAGAAGACCCCTTGACCGGTCAGATCGGCCCGCTGCCCCATCGCCCAACCTCCTTGCTCGCCCACGCTGCACCCAGGCAGACCAATTACACCCCGACGGTTTGGATGTCAACGTAGTAGGGCCGCTCGGACTCGAATATCGATTTTTCCTACCATCTGGTGGTTGAATATCGACGCCAAACCGCGAGAACGAGGGGGGCCACCGTGCAACGCACCCGTACCACCGACGAGCGGCGCAGGGGCGTGGTCGACGAGGTCGACCGCGAGATCATCCGGCTGCTGCAACGCAACGGGCGCACCAGCAACACCGACATCGCCCGTGTCCTCCAGGTCACCGAGACGACGGTCCGCAAGCGGATCGCCCGGCTGATCGACGAGGAGCTGGTCAACGTGGTCGCCGTCCCCACCCCGCGGGCGGTCGGCATGACGATGTCGGCGATCATCGGCATCTCGGTGCTGCTGCCCAGGCTGCAGGCCGTTTCCGAGCGGCTGACCAGCTGCCCGGAGGTCCGCTACATCGGCGTGGCCACCGGGCGCTACGACATCATCGTGGAGGCCTTCTTCAACGACCAGGCTCACCTGCTGGAGTTCGTCTCCACCAAGCTCGGCGCCCTCGAGGGCGTCACCGGGGCCGAGACCAACCTCATCCTGAAGGTAGCCAAGTTCTCCTACGAGTGGGAGATTCCCTGACAGACCCGCTCAACGGAGGTGGCTCGGGATGGACCTCTCACGGAGGCGTTTCCTCCAGTTTCTCGGCGTGGCCGGCGGCGCCGCCGCCCTGACCCCCGTCGCCGAGGCCTCGTCGCTGGACGGCTTCCTCGGGCACCAGCGGGTCACGCCCGTGCGGCTCCCGCACCTGCTGCCGGTCTACCAGGACCGGGCGAGCTTCCTGCCGGCCACCGGGCAGGTGGCCGACTTCGGCGCGCCCCTGACCCAGTACACCGTGCTGGACGACGTCGTCGTCGCGCCGGAGTTCGAGCGCTACCTGGTGGTCGCCTGGGGCGACCGGGTCTTCCACGACCCTGACCAGTACGTCGGCTACAACGCCGACTACACCGCGTTCATCCCCCAGCGGGGCCAGCGCGACGGCTTCCTCTGGGTCAACCACGAGTACGTCTCGTTCCCGCTCTCGCTCGGCGCGCCCGAGGCGCCGGCGACGCTGCAGGCGGCGTCGCCGCGGCCGGCCACCTCGTTCCCAGCCGTGGTGGGCTTCGACATCGACGGTCCGACCGTGCCGCAGGGCACCCGCTGGGGCGAGTTCCTCTACAACATCGGCGCCACGGCGGTGCGGGTCCGCAAGGGCCGCCACGGCCGCTATGCGACCGTGCGCGACGGCCGCAACCGCCGCTACCACGGCCTCTCCGGCCTGGCCCTCAACGCCGGCCGCAGCGACCTGCGCCCGGACGGCACGCCGTTCAGCTCGATCACCGCCTGGGGCACCCGAGACCACCAGCAGGGCGACGACGGCTACCTGATCGCCACCGGCCCGGCCGCCACCGAGGTGCTGCCGCTGTCCGGCGACGGGCTCGGCAACCGGATCATCGGCACCGGCTTCAACTGCTCCGGCGCGACCACGCCATGGGGCACGGTGCTGACCTGCGAGGAGAACTTCCAGGGTGGCGCGGGCGCGTTCTTCGTGGGCGTGCAGGAGAACGTCCTGCCTGACGGCACCCAGACCGGCTACATCGTCGGGTCGCCCGCCACGGTCGCCGACCCGGTCAGCGGCCAGCCGTTCCTCAACTACACCACCGGCACGTTCTTCGGCCTGGTCGGCGAGAAGTACGGCTGGGTGGTCGAGGTCGACCCGGCCGACCCCGACTGGCGGGCGCGCAAGCACACCTGGCTGGGCCGGGTGCGGCACGAGAACGCGACACTGCGGGTCAAGGCGGGACGGCGCCTGGTCGCCTACATGGGCGACGACCGCCGCGGCGGCCACACCTGGAAGTACGTCAGCGACGGCGAGGTGAAGGACGCCGGCAGCCGCCGCAACTCGCGGCTGCTGGAACGGGGCAAGCTCTACGTGGCCCGCTTCAACCGGGACGGCACCGGCAGGTGGATTCCCCTGGCGCCCGACACGGCCGTCGACCCGATCGCCCCGTCGGCGCTGGCGGGGGACGAGGCGGCGGCGCGCGGCGTCCCGGTCGCCACCGTCACCGCGGCCAAGCTGCGGCTCCCCAGGCGCGACGGCATCGCCGGCCAGGTGGGCGACGGCGGCCCGTTCGACGTCACCATCGCCAACGAGACCGCCGCGCTGCAGGCCTACCGGACCAAGGGCGGCACGGTCGCGGCGGCCACGCTCGGCGACTACCACGCCGGCCAGGGCGCGATCCTCTGCGACGCCTTCCTCGCCGGGAACCTGGCGGGTGGCACGCCGACCGCGCGGCCGGAGGACCTGGAGGTCAACCCGCACAACTCGCGCGAGGTGATCATCGCCTACACCGACGGCGCACCAGGCAGCGACGGCTACGCCGACTCGCGCGTGTTCGTCGTCGGCAAGTACCAGGCGGCGGTGGACGCCACCCAGCAGTTCGGCGGGATCTACAAGATCACCGAGGACAGCCACGACGGCACCGGCGGCTCGTTCCGCTGGGAGAAGCTCCACCAGGGCGGCGAGGCCGGCGCCGTGGACAGCGACGGCTTCGCCAACGTCGACAACCTCGCCTTCGACGCGGACGGCAACCTCTGGGGCGTCACCGACATGACCACCGGCCTGCACAACGGCCTGGCGGTGGCCTACACCGGCCCGACGCTGCAGCCGACCCAGGTCGCCATCGACCACACCCAGACCGGCTCGGCGGCCGGCAACCTGGTCGGCACCTTCGGCACCAACTGGTTGTTCTACGTGCCGGTGCGCGGCCGGGACGCCGGGGTGATCTTCCCGTTCGGCTACGGGCCGCCCCGCTGCGAGATGACCGGCCCCACCTTCGTCGGCGACACGCTGCTGCTGGCGGTGCAGCACCCGTCGGAGGACTCGCCGATCAACGGCGACACCAACGCGGGCGGCGACGTGGCGTCGCGGGTGACCCGGTCGGTCCAGCTGCTCGACCTGGCCGGTGGGCTCTACGACCAGCTCCGCACGGTGCCGCGCGGCAGCAACTGGCCCAACGACGGCTCCGCCGAGCCGCCCAAGCCGGCCGTGATCGGCATCCGGCGGACGCGCCACTGACCCGCCCGCTCCCGCTTGGCCTGCTCGACGAGCTGGGCCCGACGCCGGCCTGAGCAGGCACGCTGCCGGTGTCCGAGCTGTCCGGCTGGCGGTCGGCGCGTGGGCTCCGGTAACGTCTCGCCCTTGTGAAGGACCCGACCCGCTCGTTCGCGCCGAGGGCGCCCCGGGGATGAACCGGACGTCCGGCGCCCCGGGTGCGCTCGAATGGCATCCCGGCCCCGGGGTGGAAGAGCTCATCCGCCGCAAGGCGTACCTCCTGGTGCTGTCCGAGGAGCTGCTCGGGCGGGAACGTGGCCTTGCCGCCTACCGGGCCGAGCTGCACACCTTCGAGACCCGCTACCGCAAGGCGCTCGGCGGGCGCTACGCCCTGCTCGACGAGCTGGCAGAGCGCCTGGACGAGGCGCGCGCCGAGGCCGGCGACGACCAGCCGCCCGAGCGCGACGAGGACGAACCGGTCGAACGCTACCCTGGCCAGGGCCTGCCCGGCGGCCAGAACTGGAACTGGGGCGAGCGCGAACCCGAGCCGGAGCCGCGCCCGGTCATCAGCGACGCCGCCAAGCGCCTGTTCCGCCAGCTGGCCCGCATCATCCACCCCGACCTGGCGGCCGACCCGGTCGAGCGGGAGCGGCGCACCAACCTGATGGTGGCCGCCAACTTCGCCTACGAGCAGGGCGACGTCCCGGCGCTGGAGCGGCTGCTGGCGGAGTGGGAGCGGAGCCCTGAGGCGGTGACCGGCAGCGGCGCCGTTGCCGAGCTGGAGCGGACCGTCCGTCGCATCGCCCAGGTGCAGGGGCAGCTCGCCGCGATCGAGGAGGAGCTGGCCGAGCTGGAGGCGTCGGCCATGGGCTGGCTGCGCCGGCGGGTCGAGAAGGCCGCCAGCGAGGGCTGGGACATGCTCGCGCACATGGTCAAGGAGCTCGACCGCCAGATCCTCGAGGCCAGAGTCGAGCTGGAACGCCGCGCCCACCAGCCGGACGCGCAGGTCGGCTGAGCGGCACTGAACCTTGCGGACGCCGCCGTCCGTACGGTGGGATACGAAGGAGGGAGCGCGTGAGCGACGCCGCCCAACCGCGGCCACCGAGCAGGATCTGGCTGCTGGTGGTCCTGCTGATGCTCGGCCTGGCCCTGGCCGGCCCGGTCGTGATCGCCTGGGAGCAGCTCGACCTCGGCGACCAGGCCGCCGAGGCCCCGGCGGCCGCGGCGGCCGGCGGGACCACCGTCGCCATGGCCGGGCTCGCCTTCCAGCCGGAAACGCTCACCGTCCGCAAGGGCGCCACGGTGGTGTTCGACAACGACGACACCGCGCCGCACACGGTCACCGCCCGCTCCGGCGGGGTCGACTCCGGCGTGATCGACCCCGGCAAGCGCTTCAGCCTGGTCGCCTCCGAGAGCTTCGACTACGCCTGCAGCATCCATCCGAGCATGACGGCCAAGCTCGTCGTGGAATCCTGACCAGGAGGGCGCGTGGACCTCATCGAGTTCCTCAACGACCTGACCGGCGGGCAGCTCCTGCTGTGGAAGGTCATCCTCACCTCGCTGGTGTTCGCCTGCGCCGGGCTGCAGGTGCTGCTGGCCGCCCGTTTCTACGAGGCGAGCATGGTGCCGCCCATCTCCACCGGCGTGGCGGCCAGGACCCACCGCCTGAACGGGAAGCTCACCGTGACCCTGGCCGTGGTCGTCGCCGTCACCTGTCTGGTCGGCCCCGCCGGCCCGACCTCGCCGACCCGCGTCCTGCTGCACTCCACCTTCGGCAGCCTGGCGTTCGCCCTGCTCGCCCTCAAGTACACCGTGCTCAAGCTGTGGGCGCCGGGCGGCCGCTTCCTGCCCTGGATCGGCAGCGGGCTGTTCCTGACCTTCGCCGCGATCTGGGCGACCACCGTAGCCGACTACGTCACCGCGAGGTAGGTCATCATCATGCGCGCGCTGCGACTGCTCCCTCTGCTCGCTCTGGCGGGCCTTGCCCTGGTCGGCGTCCCCACCGCCGCGGCTGGCCAGGGCGCCGCCGAGGAGACCAGGATCGTCGACTTCGACTTCGCCCCCCGCGCCCTGGAGGTCGAGGTCGGTACCAGCGTGAGCTGGTCCAACACCGGTGCAAGGCCGCACACGGCCACCGACCGCGGCGGCAGCTTCGACACCAAGCCGATCTCCCCTGGCGCCAGCGCCAAGGTCACCTTCAGCACGCCAGGCACCTACTTCTACTTCTGCCGCATCAACCCGTCCAAGATGAACGGGGTGGTGGTCGTCAAGCCGGGCGCGCAGCCCTCCAAGGCGGTACGGGTCCAGGCGGTCGACCCCGGCTTCACCGGCGACAAGCTCCGCTTCGACCCACCGCGCCTGAGCGTGGCGGCCGGCACCACCCTGCTGGTCGCCAACGTCGGCGGCAAGCCCCACAGCCTGACCGCCGACGACGGTTCCTTCGACACCGGCATCGTCGACCCTGGCCCGGAGGGCGGCCGCTTCGCCGGCAAGAACGCCAGCGTCACCCTG
>DASYRU010000484.1:0-5131 GCA_036004165.1 Actinomycetota bacterium | reverse complement strand
GTGGATGCCCACTCGGCGGCTGTTGGCTACGCCGCGGGACGGTGGATACCGGGCCGCCCGAGCACCCCGGCCCGTTCCAGTTCGTTCTCGATGCGCTCGACCAGGCCCTCGGTCCACACCAGCTCCTCCTGCCGGTGGTAGATGGCCAGCAGCGCGGGGTCCACCAGCGGAGCAAAGTCGACGCCCAGCCGAGCGGCCTGCTCCATGGCGGTCTGCTCGTCGCCGCCGGACGCCAACACGGGCCCCTCGAACCGCGCCTGGTAGACGTCGCCCCAGGCCGTGGCGATCAGCCGCAGGCCCTCCGCGTGGGCCCGGCCGAGCCGGGTCAGCCAGGCCAGGTCCAGGACCCCGGTGGTGTGCCCCAGCTGCAGCAGCGGCACCACCGCCAGCTCGTCCTCCCTGATGGACTCGTCGGGCGCCATCCGCGCGAACCCCATCGCCTCCAAGGCGCCGCAGAGCAGCTCCAGGGGCACCCCGGTCTCCTGGCTCACCTGCCGGTAGGTCCGCCTCGAGCGCACCGCCCAGCGCCGGAACGGGGCGGCCTCCAGGAACGCGAACGACAGCCGGCCCGCCCGGATCGCCGCGGCGATCCCCTCCATCGGCAGCCCGGCCCGCTCGCAGGCCGCGGCCAGGCGGACCTTCTGCACGTCGGTCGCGCGGAACGGGCCCGCTCCGTCGCGGGCCACCAGGATGCCAAGGCCGACCATCCGCTCGACCTCAGCCTTCGTCGCGCCGGCGAGCTCGGCGAGCTCGGTTGCCGACAGCGCGCCCCGGTCCGTCTCCATGCCGCCGCCATCCTAGGAGCGATGCACCCGCCCGGCGAGCCAGGTGAGCAGCCGGCATCCACCGACCGGTGGATGCGGCCGTCAGGCCCTCAGGCCAGGCCGGTGTGGGCCAGCACGGCGGCGGCGCTGCCGGCCGGGTCGGTGACGTCGAAGCGCAGCGCCGCCATGCCCACCGCGCGGGCGGCGTCGACGTTGACGGTGAGGTCGTCGACGAACAGGCACGCCTCCGGTGGTTGCCGCAGGGCGTCGGCGGCGGCGCGGTAGGCGTCCGGGTGCGGCTTGCGGACGCCGATCTCGACGCTGTCGACCACCGCGTCGAACAGGTGCCGCCACGGCCAGGTCGACCGCCAGCCGGCGCCGAGGAACCCGCTGGCGTCGTTGGTGAGCACGCCCTGCCGGTAGCCGGACGCGGCCACAGCCCGCAGCACCGGCAGCACCTCGGCGCGTTCGTGTCCCTGCCAGCGGATGTCGCGGTGGACGTCCACGTCGACGCCCGCTTCCAGCAGGGCCTGCCGCGACCGCCGCCAGTACGCCGGCTCCGGGAGGACGCCGGCGTCCACGGCGGCGTAGTCGCCGTCGCCGCCGTCGGCGAACGGCCCGCGCGGCAGGGTCCCGGGCGGCAGGCCGTGGGCGGCTTCCAGCTCCCCGGCGAGCTCGAACGGCGTCACGTAGACGATGCCGCCGACGTCCCACAGGACCGCGCTGAGGGGAGGTTTCATGACCGGCCTTCCCGGGCGTGGTCGAGCAGGATCTCGCGCAGCGATCGCGCCGGCGGCGCCGGCGGCACGGTGACGCGCACCTCGCCGTCGACCACCCGCACCGGGTAGCGGGGCAGCCGCAGCTGCGGCTGGCCGAGCCGCGCGCCGCTGCGCACGTCATACCGCCACCAGTGCTGCGGGCAGATCAGCGCCGTTCCGTCCAGGTGCCCGCCGGCCAGCGACCCGCCGCGGTGCAGGCAGGTGTCGTCGAGGGCGAACAGCTCCCCGCCGGCGTTGCCCACCGCCAGCCGGCGGCCGGCGGCCAGCAGCAGCCGGACGGTGCCGGCCGGGAAGTCCTCCGCCCGCCCGGCCGCCACCTCCGCCGCCGCGGAGGCTTCAGCCTCAAGGGACATGCTGGGTGACCACGGCCTTGGCCTCGGTGAACAGCTCCTCGCTGTAGGGGCCGCCCTCGCGGCCGATGCCGGAGTCCTTCATGCCCCCGAAGGGTGCCCGCAGATCGCGCAGGAAGAAGCAGTTGATCCAGATGGTCCCGGCGCGCACCGCGCCGGCGACCCGGTAGGCGGTGTCGAGGTCCTGGGTCCAGACCATGCCGGCCAGCCCGTACCGGCTGGCGTTGGCGAGCGCGACGGCCTCCTGCTCGGTCTCGAAGGGCGTGCAGACCTGCACCGGGCCGAAGATCTCCTCCTGCGCCACCCGCCAGGAGTTGTCCACGTCGGCGAAGATGGTGGGCACCAGGTAGTTCCCGCCGGCCAGCGCCCCGTCGGTGACGCGGCGGCCGCCGGTGAGCAGCTTGGCTCCCTCCCGCCGGCCCAGCTCGAGGTACGACAGGACCTTGTCGCGGTGCTCGACCGAGACCAGCGGGCCGATGCGGGTGCGCTCCTCCAGCGGGTTGCCGACGGGCAGCGCCTCGGCCTGCTCGACGAAGCGCGCCAGGAACTCGTCGTAGACGGGCCGCTGGATCAGCAGCCGGCTGCCCGCCAGACAGACCTCGCCCTGGTTGCGGAAGCTGGCGTCGATCGAGCCGGCGACGGCGCGGTCCAGGTCGGCGTCGGCGAAGACGATGTTGGCGCTCTTGCCGCCGAGCTCGAAGGAGACCTTCTTCAGGGTCGAGGCGGCGTTGGCCATGATCGCCCTGCCGGTGGCGCTCTCGCCGGTGAAGGAGATGAGGTCGACGCCGGGGTGGGTGGTGAGGCGTTCGCCGGCGGCGCCGGGGCCGAAGCCCTGCACGACGTTGACCGCCCCGTCGGGCACGCCCGCCTCGGCGCAGATCTCGGCGAGGATGGAGGCGGTCACGGGGCTCTGCTCCGCCGGTTTGAGCACCGCGGTGCAGCCGAAGGCGAGCGCCGGCGCCAGCTTCCAGGTCGCCAGCATCAGCGGGAAGTTCCACGGCGAGATCAGCGCGGCCACGCCGGCCGGCTCCCGCACCGTGTAGGTGAACATGCCGGCGGCGGCGTGGAAGGCCTTGTCGTGGGCGTGCGCGGCGTAGTCGGCGAAGAAGCGGAAGTTGTGGGCGGCCCTCGGCACGTCCCTGGTGCGCGCCTCGGTCAGCGGCTTGCCCATGTCGCGGGTCTCCCACTCGGCCAGCTCCTCGAGCCGGGCCTCGATGCCGTCGGCGACCCGGTGCAGCACCTTGGCGCGTTCCGCGGCGGGCATGCGCGGCCATGGCCCGGCGTCGAACGCCTGCCTGGCGGCCTCGACGGCGCGGTCGGCGTCCTCCGGCGCGCCGGCGGCGACGGTGGCGCAGACGGTGTTGTCGATCGGGGAGACGCCGTCGAAGGTGCGGCCGCTCAGGGAGTCGACGAACTGCCCGCCGATGAAGTGCCGCACCGTCCGCCGCGCGGCCTGCCCGCTCACGGCCGGCGCTCCTGCTGCTGGCCGCGGGCGACCGAGTAGGGCACGCCCCCGATCCCCCACAGGTCGGGGTCCACCTCGGAGACCAGCACGCGCACCCGGTCGATGGGCACCTCGAGGGTCTCGGCGACGACCCGCGACACCTCCTCGATCAGCCGCATCAGCAGCGCCTTGTCGCGGCCTCGGACGAGGTCGATGTGGACGAACGGCATGGGGCCTCCTCAGCGGACGGGGAGCTCGACGGTTCCGAGGCGGTCGAAGCTGGCGACCACGACCTCGCCTTGGGCGACCGGGACGGCCTCGGTCAGCCCGCCCGACAGCACCAGGTCGCCGGCGAGCAGCCCGCGGCCGCGGCGGGCGAGCGCGCGGACCAGCCAGGCGACCGCCGCGGCGGGGTGGCCGAGGGCGGCCGCGCCGGCGGCGGTCGACAGCAGCCGGCCGCCCCGCTCCAGCACGCAGCCCACCAGCCGCAGGTCGATCCCGCCGGCGGGGTGGCGGGTGCCGCCAAGGACCAGCCGGGCGGCCGAGGCGTTGTCAGCGACGACGTCGGGCAGGGTGAACGAGTAGCCGGCGTAGCGCGAGTCCAGCACGTCGATCGCCGGTGTCACCGCGGCGGTCGCCGCCAGCACCTGGGCCGCGCCGACCCGCGCTCCGGCCAGGTCCGACCCGATCAGGAAGGCGATCTCCGGCTCGACCCGCGGCTGGATGTGGTCGGCGGCGGTCAGCGGCTCGCCGACGTCCAGCAGCATCGCGTCGGTCAGCTCCCCGTACAGCGGCTCCTCCACGCCCATCTGGCGTTGCTTGGCGCGGCTGGTGAGGCCGAGCTTCCAGCCCAGGTGCCGCTCGCCGGCGGCGACCAGCAGCCGCACGCCGGCCTCCTGGACGCGGTAGGCGGCCTCGACGTCCAGTTCCGGGTGGTCGACGGTGAGCCCCTTGCCCGCCGTGCCTTCCCGCCGCAGCCGGGCGAGCCGGCCGGCGAGGGCTTCGACGTCGAGCGCGCTCATCGGCGCCCGGCGAGCTCGAGCGCGACGTCGAGGATCATGTCCTCCTGGCCGCCGACGACCTTGCGCCGGCCCAGCTCCAGCAGGACGTCGCCGACGTCGACGCCGAACCGCTCGGCGGCCCGCTGCGCGTGCAGCAGGAAGGAGCCGTAGACGCCGGCGTAGCCGAGCAGCAGCCCCGCCCGGTCGATCACGCCCATCGAGGGGCGCAGCGGGCGCACCAGCTCCTCGGCCACGTCCAGCACCCCAAGCACGTCGACCCCGGTGGCCAGGCCGAGCTTGTCGCAGGTGGCCAGCAGCACCTCGGTCGGGCAGTTGCCGGCGCCGGCGCCGAGGCCGGCGCAGCAGCCGTCCAGCTGGCTGGCGCCGGCCTCCAGCGCGGCCAGCGAGTTGGCCACCGCCAGCGAGAGGTTGTTGTGGGCGTGGCAGCCGACCTGGCAGCCGAGCCGCTCGACCAGCAGGCCGACCCTGGCGCGTACGTCGGCGGTGGTCATGGCGCCGGCGGAGTCGACCACGTAGACGCAGTCGGCGCCGTAGGACTCCATCAGCCGGGCCTGTGCCAGCAGCTGCTCCGGCTCGACCATGTGGGCCAGCATCAGGAAGCCGACCGCTTCCATGCCGAGCCGCTTGGCCATCCGGATGTGCTGCTCGGCGATGTCGGCCTCGGTGCAGTGGGTGGCGATGCGGGCCACCCGCGCGCCCCGCTCGTACATCTCGCGCAGGTCGTCGGCCACCCCGATGCCGGGCAGCAGCAGCACGGCGATGCGGGCGCCGC
>DASYRU010000483.1:0-1880 GCA_036004165.1 Actinomycetota bacterium | reverse complement strand
CTTCGCCAGCGACCCGTGGCTGCCGCCGACCATGGCAAGGACCGACGCGGTCGCCCTGCTGTCGGTCAACGCGGCCAAGGGACAGGAGTTCGACCTGGTGGTGGTCGCCGGCTGCCTGGAGGGCTCGCTGCCGCTGACCGCGTGGCCGCAGGGCCTGTTCGAGGCCTGGCGGCTGGACGGGGACCCTGGCCCGGTCGGCCATGCCAGGGCGATGCTCGAGGCAGAGCGCCGCCGCTTCGCGCTCGCCGCCAGCCGGGCCAGGGACCGGGTGGTGTTCACCTCCTCCCGGGTCGACGGGCGGGGCGAGCCGTCCCGGTTCCTGCTCGAGCTCGGACTGGAGCCGCCCGCCGACCCGGCGCCGCCCGACCCGAACGCGCTGGGGCCGCTGGAGGCCGCCGGCGTGCTCCGCCGGATCCTCGCCGACCGGGACCGGCCGGCGGCCGAGCGGTTGGCGGCCGGCACCACCCTGGCCGCCATGCCAGGGGTCGACCCGGCCACCTGGTGGTGGCGGCGGGACTGGACCGTCGACCCCGAGCCGATCGCCGCGGAGGGACGCCTGCGCACCTCCTACTCGCGGATCGGCACCTACGAGGACTGCCACCTGCGCTACTTCTTCGGCAGCGTGGCCGGCCTCGACGACCGTTCCTCCTACCAGATGGCCTTCGGGCGGCTCATGCACACGGTCTTCGAGCTGGCCGCCAAGGGCGAGGTCGCGGGCGAGCCGGGGCCGCTCAAGACCGCCTTCCGGGAACGCTTCGACCCGGCCTGGTTCCCGTCCCGGGCGATCGCCCACCAGTACTGGCGCGACGGCATGGCCATGCTCGAGCTCTGGCACCACGGCGAGGCCGAGACGGCCGCGAGCGCGCTGCGGTTCGAGGTCGCCTTCGAAATGGAGGTCGCCGGGCACCTGGTACGCGGGCGCATCGACCGGGTCGACCAGGCCGAGGGCGGCATCGCCCTGCTCGACTACAAGACCGCCCGCAACCCCGCCACCGAGGAGGAGGCCGCCCGCTCGCTCCAGCTCGCCATCTACTACCTGGCAGCGCTGCGCGACCCCGAACTGGCCGCGCTCGGCCCACCGGTCGAGATGGAGCTCGTCTACCCGGCACGGCCACGGCAGGGCCGCTTCACCAGGGTGATCCAGCGCCCAGGGCCCGACCATGCCGTCCAGGTCGAGCGGCGGCTGGTCGCCCTGCTGGAAGGCGCCGCCGCGGAGTCGTTCGATCCCAACCCCCACGCCGACTGTCGCATGTGCGCGTTCAAGCCGATCTGCCCGATGTGGCCGCAGGGCGAGGACTTCCTCGCCCCCACCCACCCGCCCGAGGGCCTCCCGGAGGGGTCCGGGGGACCCCAGGGGGGTCCCCCGGTGGGACGGGGCATGGGGGTCACCTCGTGAGCGCGACCCTCACCGGGGCGGTGAGCCCCGGGATCCGCGCCGCGCTCCGGGGCCAGGACCCCACCCCCGAGCAGTGGGCCGCCATCGCCGCGCCGCTCGGCCCGGTCCACGTGATCGCCGGCGCCGGCTCCGGCAAGACCGCCGTGATGGCGGCGCGCATCGTCTACCTGGTCGAGCGGCTCGCCGTCCCGCCGGCCGAGATCCTCGGCCTCACCTTCACCAACAAGGCCGCCGCCGAGCTGGACGCCAGGGTGCGGGAGGCGCTCGCCGGCCACCCCGCCGACCCCGACGGCCTGGTCACCGTCGACACCTACCACGCGTTCGCGGCCGACCTGGTCAAGCAGTACGGGATCCGGGTGGGGGTGGAGGCCGACGCCGACCTGCTCAGCGAGGCGCAGCAGTACCAGATCCTGCTCGGCATCCTCGACGGCGAGCGGTTCGAGCACCTGAGCGTGCGCACCGCCGGCGCCACCATCCGCAAGAC
>DASYRU010000482.1:0-2788 GCA_036004165.1 Actinomycetota bacterium | reverse complement strand
GCAGATGCTCGCCGACATCCTCACCGTCAACGCCACCCTGGTCAGCCAGGCGCAGAGCGAGGAGACCAAGAACCTCACCGAGGCCAGCTACGCCCAGAACGAGGAGATCAAGAAGGTCTCCGCCTGGGCGGCCATCCTGTTTGCGCCGACCGTCATCGGCACCGTCTACGGCATGAACTTCGAGCACATGCCGGAGCTGGGCTGGGTCTTCGGCTACCCCTTCGCCCTGACCCTGATGCTGCTGGCCAGCATCACCCTGTACCTGGTCTTCAAGGGCCGCGGCTGGCTCTGACGGCCTCGGTCAGCCGGTGTCCTTCTGCTTCATGATCGTGTCGATCACCAGGCAGGAGGCGACGGCCAGGCTGCGCAGCGGGTCGACGGCGGCCGGGCTGACCTCGACCACGTAGGTGTCGGCGTCGGTGAACAGCTCGCGCAGCCCCGCCCACTTCTTGGTGACGCGGGCGACCTGCTGGCCGCCGCCGTCGCGGACGCTGAAGTCCTTGGCCCGCCAGTTCTCGGCCCGCACCTCGCCCAGCGCGGCCCCGCGCGGGTCGAGCAGCGCGAAGCGGGCCTTGCCGAGGCGGACCTGCTTGACGATCTGGCCGAGGGGGACGCCGTCGGCGCGGCTGACCTGGCAGCGCCAGGTGAACCATGGCTTGGTGACCAGCAGCTCGGGGCCTGCCGGCCCGCGGATCTCCAGGATCATCGGCAGGGTCACGTCCCAGCTGGTGAACAGCCGGGCGAGGAACGCCAGCGGCGACTGGGTGACCTGCTCCACCGCGCCGATCTGGCGGCCCTGACGGTCGAACACCCCGTAGCGGTTGCGCAGCTCGACCAGCTTGAGCTTCTGCCTGACGATGAGCACCGGCTCGGCGAGCAGCGACGCCGACGGCGGTGCGGATCCCCACTGGTCCATCAGCGATCCTCCTTGGACGACCTCTCCTCCACGCTACGGCTTCGATGCCTCCAGCGAGAACGTGAGGAAGCCGACCGGCGCCAGGCCTGGGGAGTTGGTTCCGGTGGGGCGGAGCCGGAAGTCGGGAGCCCGAACCCGAAGCGCGATGCTCCGGTCAATGGGTAAAGTTCCCGCTCGCTCCGCCCCACCGGACGATCGTGGAGTCAAGAGTACCCCGTCGCCGGGACGACGGCGCGGCCGGTATCTTGACGGTGCGCTTACCCGCGGTCGGCCAGTGTGGTCGGCGCGGGGGGCGAGGACAGCGCGCGGGGAGCAGCAGGGAGCGGCCATTGACCTTTGACAGCCCGCTGGCGCTGCTCGCACTGCCTCTGGTCCCGCTCACCATTCTCGCCCTGGTCCTGGCAAGCCGCCGCCGCGCCCGCTACGCCGTCCGCTACCCGGCCCTCGACGTGCTCGCCGGGGTGGTCGCGCAGGATCGCCGCTGGCGCTGGCTGCCAGCCGCGCTGCTGCTGCTGGCGCTGACCGCCATGCTGCTCGGGGCGGCCAAGCCGATGGCGCGGGTCCCCGTCCCCCGCGAGCAGGCCACGGTGATGCTGGTGGTGGACGTGTCAGGGTCGATGAACGCCGACGACGTCGAGCCGACCCGGCTGGAGGCGGCGCGGGAGGCCGCCGGCCGCTTCCTCGACCGGCTGCCCGAGCGCTTCCAGGTCGGGCTGGTGGTCTTCGCCAGCCAGGCGCAGACGCTGGTGCAGCCGACCACCGACCGCACGGCCGTGCGGGACGGGCTGGCGTCGCTGACGGCCGACGGCGGGACCGCGATGGGCGACGGGCTCGAGCAAGCGCTCGACACCATCGAGGCGGCGCGCGCCGCCGCCGCCGGCGGCGCGACCCCGCCGACGCCCACGACGCCGGGGACGCCGGCGCCAGGCGCCCCCGGCTCCGGGGGCACGGCACCGCAGGGGACCGCCAACCTGCCGGCGGTCACGCTGCTGCTGTCCGACGGCGCCAACTCGGCCGGCGGGGACCCGTTCGTCCAGGCCGAGCGGGCCCGCCAGCTCCAGGTGCCCGTCTACACGATCGCGCTTGGCACCGCCGACGGGGTGCTGCGGCGGCCCGACCCCTTCGGCGGCACCCGCCTGCAGCCGGTCCCGCCGGACCCCGACAGCCTCGCCCGCATCGCCGAGACCAGCAACGGCCGCTTCTTCGCGGCGCCGAGCAGCGACAACCTCAACGCCGTGTACGAGAACCTCGGCTCCCGGATCGGCTTCCGCTTCGAGGAGCGCGAGGTCACGGTCGCCTTCGCGGCGGCCGGCCTGCTGCTGCTCGCCGCGGCTGGCGCCCTGCGGGCGCGCAAGGCCGCCCGGCTCCCCTGACCCGTCCTTCATCGCACCGAGGAGTTCAGAGAATGCCCGACCAGGACCCGCCCCGCCTCGCGATCGCCGATCCCGACAACCCCTCCGCCGTCCTTGAGGCGGCGTTGTTTGAGATCAAGCGGGTGATCGTGGGGCAGGAGGGGATGCTGGAGCGGGTGCTGGTGGCGCTGCTGGCGGGGGGGCATCTGCTGCTGGAGGGCGTGCCCGGGCTGGCCAAGACCCGCACCATCGCCACCCTCGCCCAGGTGTTGGGCGGGACGTTTCACCGGATCCAGTTCACCCCCGACCTGGTCCCCTCCGACCTGGTGGGGACCAGGATCTGGCGGCCCGACACCGGCGGGTTCGAGACCGAGGTCGGCCCGGTGTTCTGCAACTTCCTGCTGGCCGATGAGATCAACCGCGCCCCCGCCAAGGTCCAGTCGGCCTTGTTGGAGGTGATGCAGGAACAGCAGGTCACCATCGGCAAGCACACCTACCCGGTCGCCGACCCCTTCCTGGT
>DASYRU010000481.1:0-10269 GCA_036004165.1 Actinomycetota bacterium | reverse complement strand
TGGAGGATCTCGCCCAGGGGCAGCTCGCGCTGGCCGGCCAGCCCGCCGGTGACGAAGCGGCGCTCCAGATCCCAGATGGTGAAGCCGTAGCTGGCCGGGTCGAGCTCGGTGGGCATCTGAGGGAGCTTGGCCTTGAGCGGGTCCAGGTTGGCGATCAGGTGACCCCTGACCCGGTACAGGTTGATCAGCTGGAGCACCCGGGCCTGCTTCTCGACGCTCTCCAGCGAGTCCTCGCCGGGCTTCTCGTCCTTGTGCCACCGCACCGGCACGTACGGGACGGTCATGGCGCGGAACAGCTCGGCGTAGAAGTCGTCCTCGCCCAGCAGCAGCCGGTGCATCCGGGCCAGGAACTCGCCGCTCTCGGCCCCCTGGATGACCCGGTGGTCGTAGGTCGAGGTCAGGGTGACGACCTTGCCGATGCCCAGGCCGGCCAGGGTGTCGGGGTCGGCGCCCTGGTACTCGGCCGGGTAGTCGATCGCCCCGACGCCGATGATGGCCGACTGGCCGGCCATCAGGCGGGGGACCGACAGCACGGTGCCGATGGTGCCCGGGTTGGTGATGGTCAGGGTGGTGTCGGCGAAGTCCTGCACGGTCAGCTTGTTCGCCTTGACCTTGGCGATGATCTCCTCGTAGGCGCGGACGAAGGCGGCGAAGTCGAGGGTGTCGGCCCGCTTGATGTTGGGCACCAGCAGGGTCCGTGACCCGTCGGGGCGGCGGGTGTCGACGGCCAGGCCGAGGTTGACGTGCTCGGGCCGGGCGGCGTTGGGCTTGCCGTCCACCTCCCGGTACATGGTGGTCATGACCGGGACGGCCTCCAGGGCCTTGACCACGGCGTAGGCGATCATGTGGGTGAAGCTGACCTTGCCGCCCTGGCGCCGGCGCAGGTGCCCGTTGAGCACGCTGCGGTTGACCTCCAGCAGCCGCGCCGGCACGGTCCGCACCGAGGTCGCGGTCGGCACCGCCCGGCTGGCCTCCATCGCCTCCACGATCCGGGCCGCCGCCCCGCGCAGCGGGACCAGCTCGGGCGCCGCCTTGCCGTCGTCCTGTGGGGCGGGCCGAGGCTTGGCCTTGTCCTCGGCCCTGGGTGCGGGCCTGGCCTTGGCCTTGTCGTCGGGCTGGGCCTCGGGCCTGTCGTCGGCCTTGGCGGTGGGCTGGGCCTCGGCCTTGGGCTCCTCCGGCTCGGCCTCGGCCGCCGGGGCAGCCGGCACCGACCCGGCGGCGGGCTCGGTCCCCCGGTGGGGGAGCGTAGCCGACCCGGAAGCGGCGTGCTCCTGGTTGTCCACAGCCTGGGCGGGCTCCGCGGCGGGCGGTGCCTCCCGGCCCTCGGCGGTGTCCTCGGCCGTCGCCTCGGCGCCGTCGTCCCCGGGCTCGTTCTCGGCGAAGAAGTCGCGCCAGGCGGGGCTCACCGACTCGGGGTTGTCCAGGTACTGCCGGTAGATCTCGTCGATCAGCCCGACGTTGGCGCCGAACTCCGGTCGTTCGAACCAGCCCACTACGCACCACCCTCGGCCCGAGATCCCGGTCGGGTCCAGTCTGCCACCGATGGACCGGCGCCCAGCCCGGTCGACAGCCGCGCGGCGACGGCGCGGCGGGCGTGGTCGATGGCGGCGTCGTCGTCGTGCAGCACGGTCACGATGTTGGTCCCGGCCAGCAGGGTCGTCAGCTCGAAGGCCAGCTGGGCGGGGTCGCTGTCGCTGTCCAGCTCGCCGGCCTGGGAGGCCTCCCGGGCGGTCTGCTCCAGCAGGTCGCGCCACTCGCGCTGGTAGGTGGCGACGAGGTCGTGGACGCGACCGGGCCGGGCCCCGAGCTCGGCCGCGGTGGCCACGAAGAAGCAGCCGCCGGGGAACACCCGCCGCTGCACGTAGCCGAGGTACCCCTCGCAGAGCGCACCCAGCCGCTCGCGCCCCGGCCACCCGGCCTCCACGACGGGGGTGACGACCTCCTCCACGAAGCTGGCCCGGGCCGCCTCGATGGTCGCCAGCTGGAGCTCCTCCTTCGACCCGAAGAGCACGTACACGCTGCTCTTGGGCATCCCTGAGGCCTCGGCCAGCCGCCCGATGGACAGCCCCTCCAGCCCCTCGACCGTGGCCAGCCGGGCCGCCTGCTCCAGGATCCGCCGCCGCGACCGCTCACCCGGCGCCCGCGGCTGCCGTGCCGGTCGCCGTCCGTCCCGCGCCCGTCCGTCCCGCGCCGGCTGCCGTCGCCCCCGTGCCGGCTGTCGTCTCTGCTCCATGGTCGCCGCCCGCTCCTCGCCGCCGTCCCGATGCCCCCTTGACAGCTTAGACGAACGATCGTACAAGGGCCCACACCGTACTCGACCGGCTCAACCTCGCCGGCTTGCATTCGCCGCCCACAGCAGCGCATACCAATGGCAGATGAAGACCTTCGACTGGCCGTTGCTGCTGGGTGCCCTCGCCCTCGGGCTCGCCATCGCCCTGGTCGACCTCAGCCCGGGCTGGGACGACACCGGGGTGTCGACCGCGGCGGTGTTCGCGGCCGCGGCCGCCTTCGGCGCGACCCGGCCGTCGCGCGCCTGGCTGTGGGCGCTGGCCGTGGGCCTGTGGATCCCGGTCCTCGGCATCGTCGTCCGCGGCAACGCCGAGGCGCTGATCGCCCTCGTCCCGGCCCTGCTGGGCGCCGTGGCCGGGGCGGCGGCCCGCCGCCTGCTCGCCGGGCCCGACGGCGCCGCCTGAGCACCGTCCGGCGCGCTGTCGGGCCCGGGGCCTAGCATGAAGCCATGGCCACGGCAGCTTCGCCCGGCGGGCTCGGGCGGTTCTCGGCTCTCACCCGAGGCTGGTTCGAGGGCGCCTTCGCCGCGCCCACCCGGGCCCAGGTCGGCGCCTGGGACGCCCTCGCCTCCGACCAGGACGTGCTGGTGGTCGCCCCCACCGGGTCGGGCAAGACCCTGGCCGCGTTCCTGTCGGCCATCGACCGCCTGGCCGCCGCCCCGGCGGTGCCGGAGCGCCAGCGCCTCCGGGTCCTCTACGTCTCCCCGCTCAAGGCGCTCGCCGCCGACATCGAACGCAACCTCCGGGCCCCGCTGGCCGGGCTGCGGGCGGCCGCGGCCCGCCTGGACCTGCCCCTGCCCGACATCACCACCGGGATGCGCACCGGCGACACCCCGGCCGAGGCCCGCCGCCGCTTCCCGGCCCACCCGCCCGACATCCTCATCACCACCCCCGAGTCGCTGTTCCTGCTGCTCACCTCCAGGGCCCGCGAGGCCCTGGCCCACGTCGACACGGTGATCGTCGACGAGGTCCACTCGGTGGTCGCGACCAAGCGCGGGGCGCACCTGGCCCTCAGCCTGGAGCGGCTGGACGAGCTGCTGGAGCGCCCGGCCCGCCGCATCGGCCTGTCGGCCACGGTGCGCCCGCTGGACGAGGTGGCCCGCTTCCTCGGCGGCCCCCGCCCGGTCACGGTGGTCGCCCCGCCGAGCGAGAAGGCCTTCGACCTGTCGGTGGTCGTCCCGGTCGAGGACATGACGACCATTGGAGAGGATCTGGTTGACTCCGCCACAGGCGGAGCCACTGGCGGGCCGAGCGCGTCGATCTGGCCCCACATCGACGAGCGCCTGGTCGAGCTGATCCGGGCCCATCGCTCCACCATCGTGTTCGCCAACTCCCGGCGCCTGGCCGAGCGGCTCTGCGCCAACCTCAACGAGCTGGCCGGGTCCGAGCTGGCCCGGGCCCATCACGGCTCGGTCAGCCGCGAGCAGCGCACCGAGATCGAGGAGGACCTCAAGGCCGGCCGCCTGCCCGCGGTGGTCGCGACCAGCTCGCTGGAGCTGGGCATCGACATGGGCGCCGTCGACCTGGTCGTCCAGGTGGAGGCGCCCAGCTCGGTCGCGTCCGGCCTCCAGCGCATCGGCCGGGCCGGCCACCAGGTGGGCGCGGTCAGCCGCGGCATCGTCTTCCCCAAGTTCCGCGGCGACCTGGTCGAGAGCGCGGTCGTGGTCGAGCGCATGCGGGCCGGGGCCATCGAGGCCATGCGCTACCCCCGCAACCCCCTGGACGTGCTCGCCCAGCAGGTCGTGGCCATGGTGGCCATGGACGACTGGACGATCGAGGACCTGGAGGCGCTGGTCCGCCGGGCCGCGCCCTTCGCCGAGCTGCCCCGCAGCGCCCTCGACAGCGTCCTGGACATGCTGTCGGGCCGCTACCCCTCCGACGAGTTCGCCGAGCTGCGGCCCCGCCTCAACTGGGACCGGGTCGAGGGGCGGCTGGTCGGCCGGCCGGGGGCCCAGCGGCTGGCCGTCACCTCCGGCGGCACCATCCCCGACCGGGGCCTGTTCGGCGTGTTCCTGGTGGGCGAGCGCGCCACCCGGGTCGGCGAGCTGGACGAGGAGATGGTCTACGAGTCGCGGGTCGGCGAGGTGTTCACCCTGGGCGCCTCCAGCTGGCGGATCGAGGACATCACCCACGACCGGGTGCTGGTCACCCCGGCGCCAGGGCAGCCCGGCAAGCTGCCCTTCTGGCACGGCGACATGCTCGGGCGGCCGCTGGAGCTGGGCCGCGCCCTCGGCGGGTTCCTGCGCGAGCTGTCAGACCTGGGACCCGAGGCGCGGCTGGAGCGGCTGCAGGCCGCCGGGCTGGACGACAACGCCGCCCGGAACCTGCTCGGCTACCTCGACGAGCAGCGCGAGGCGACCGGCTTGCTGCCCGACGACCGCACCATCGTGGTGGAGCGCTTCCGCGACGAGCTGGGCGACTGGCGGGTCTGCGTGCACTCGCCGTTCGGCGCCCAGGTCCACGCCCCGTGGTCCCAGGCGATCGAGGCGCGCGTGCGGGAACGTCTCGGCCTCGAGGTCCAGACGATGTACACCGACGACGGCGTGGTGGTGCGGCTGCCCGAGGCCGACGAGGCCCCGGCGGTCGACTCGATCCTGTTCGGCCCCGACGAGGTCGAGGACCTGGTCGTCGGTCAGGTCGGCGGCTCTGCGCTGTTCGCCAGCCGCTTCCGCGAGTGCGCCGCACGCGCCCTGCTGCTGCCGCGGCGCCGGCCCGGCCAGCGCACCCCCCTGTGGCAGCAGCGCCAGCGCAGCGCCGGCCTGCTGCAGGTCGCCTCCAGGTACGGCTCCTTCCCGGTGGTGCTGGAGACCATGCGCGAATGCCTGCAGGACGTCTTCGACCTGCCCGGCCTCGAGGAGCTGATGGCGCAGGTGGCCGCCCGCCAGATCCGCGTGGTCGAGGTCGACACCCCCTATCCGTCCCCGTTCGCCAGCTCGCTGCAGTTCGGCTACGTGGCCGCGTTCATGTACGAAGGCGACGCGCCGCTGGCGGAGCGCCGCGCCCAGGCCCTGTCGCTGGACCGTTCGGTCCTGGCCGAGCTGCTCGGCCGGGAGGAGCTCCGCGACCTGATCGACCAGGCCGCCCTCGCCGACCTGGAGCTCGAGCTGCAGCTGCTCACCCCCGGCCGCAGGGCGCGCGACCCCGACGGGCTGCACGACGCGCTGCGCCTGCTCGGCGACCTGACCGTCCAGGAGGCCGCGGCACGGGTCGCCGACCCGGCAGCCGCGCCCGCCTGGCTGGCCGAGCTGGAGGCCTCGCGCCGCGCGCTGCGGCTGCGGGTCGGCGGCCAGGAGCGCTGGGTGGCGATCGAGGACGTGGCCAGGCTGCGCGACGGGCTCGGCGCGGCGCCGCCGGTCGGGGTGCCGCAGGCGTTCCTTGAGCCGGTGGCCGACCCGCTCGGGGACCTGCTGGCCCGCTACGCCCGCAGCCACGGGCCGTTCCTGGCCGCCGACCCGGCCCGCCGGCTCGGGCTCGGGGTGGCCGTGGTCGAGCAGACCCTCGCCCGGCTGGAGGCGGCCGGCCGGGTGGTGCAGGGGGAGTTCCGCCCGGGCGGTTCCGGCAGGGAATGGCTGGACGCCGAGGTGCTGCGCCGGCTGCGCCGCCGCTCGCTCGCCGCCCTCCGCAGGGAGGTCGAGCCGGCCCCGCCGGAGGCGCTGGCCCGCTTCCTGGCCGCCTGGCAGGGCGTCGGCCCGGCGGGGCCGCGCGCCGCCGACCTGGACGCCCTCTGGCGGGTGGTCGAGCAGCTCCAGGGCGCGGCCGTGCCCGCCTCCGCCCTCGAGCGGCAGGTGCTGGCCGCCCGCCTGCCCGGCTACCAGCCGGGACTGCTCGACCAGCTCTGCGCCTCCGGCGAGGTCGTCTGGGCCGGCGCGGGCGCGCTCGGCTCCGACGACGGCTGGGTGAGCCTGTACCTTGCCGAGACGGCCCCGCTGCTGCTGCCTGCGCCGCTGCCGGTGGAGCTGTCGCCGCTGGCGCAGCGCGTCCGCGAGGCGCTCGCGGGGCGGGGGGCGATGTTCTTCCGGCAGCTCTCCGACGCGGCGGCGCCGAGCAGCGACAGCGAGCTGCTGCTGGCGATCTGGGAGCTGGTCTGGGCCGGCCTGGTCACCAACGACACCCTGGCGCCCCTGCGGGCGCTGGTGGCCGGCGGCGCCCGCCGCGCCGGACGGCCCGCGAGCCGGCGCCGCCCCGGCCGCCGCGGCCCGCCCCTGCCCAGCCGCCTCGGCCCTCCGGCCGGTGCCGGCCGCTGGAGCCTGGTGGCCCAGGCGGCGGAGGATGCGACCAGGCGGCTGCACGCGGTCGCCGAGCAGCTGCTGGACCGCCACGGGGTGCTGACCCGCGGCGCGGTGGTGGCCGAGCGGATCCCGGGCGGCTTCGCCGGCGTCTACCCGCTGCTCAAGGCGATGGAGGAGGCCGGCCGCTGCCGGCGCGGCTACTTCGTGGACGGGCTGGGGGGCGCCCAGTTCGCCGTCCCTGGGGCGGTCGACCGGATGCGCGCCCTGGTGGAGCCCCGCCGGGAAGGGGACGGACCTGGGGAGCGGGCCGCGCAGACGCAGGTGCTGGCTGCCGCGGACCCTGCCAACCCCTACGGCGCCGCCCTGCCCTGGCCGGACCGCGCCGGCCCGGCCGGGCAGCCGGAGCGGCCGGGGCACCGGCCGGGCCGCAAGGCCGGCGCCCTGGTGATCCTGGTCGACGGCGAGCTGGTCCTGTACGTGGAACGGGGCGGCCGCACCCTGCTCACCTTCCGCGACGACCCCGGGCGCCTGAGCCGGGCCGCCGACGCGCTCGCCCTGGCGGTCCGCGACGGCGCCCTCGGCAGGCTCGCGGTGGAGAAGGCCGACGGCGAGGCGGTGTTCGACAGCCCGCTGGCCCGCGCCCTCACCGAGGCCGGCTTCCGACCCACCGCCCGCGGTCTGCGCCTGCGAGGCTGAGGGCGATGCCGGAGGGCGACACCGTCCACGCGGCCGCCGTCCAGCTGCACGCCGCGCTGGCCGGCCGGCGGCTGCTCGCCACCGACTTCCGCGTGCCCCGCTTCGCCGGCGCGGACCTGCGCGGCCAGTCCGTGCGCGAGGTCGTCGCGCGCGGCAAGCACCTGCTGCTGCGCACCGACACCGGGGTCACCCTGCACAGCCACCTCAAGATGGAAGGCGCCTGGCACCTGTACCGGCCGCGGGAGCGGTGGCGCGGACCGGACTGGCAGGTGCGGGTGGTGCTGCGCACCGAGCCGTGGACGGCGGTCGGGTTCCGGCTCGGCATCTGCGAGCTGCTGGCGACCGAGCGGGAGCACGAGGTGGTCGGCCACCTCGGCCCCGACGTGCTCGGCCCCGACTGGGACCCCGCCGAGGCGGTCCGGCGCCTGCGCGCAGACCCGGCCAGGGCGATCGGCACCGCCCTACTCGACCAGCGGGCGCTGGCCGGGCCGGGCAACGTCTACAAGAGCGAGGTGCTGTTCCTGCGGGGCGTCAACCCCTGGACGCCGGTCGGCCAGGTCGACCAGCTCGAGGGCATGGTCGACCTGCTCAAGCGGCTGATGGAGGCCAACCGGGAGGTCCAGAGCCGGGTCACCACCGGCGACACCAGGCGCGGACGCAAGCACTGGGTGGCGGCCCGCGCCGGCCAGCCGTGCGGCCGTTGCGGCACGCCGGTCCGCAAGGCCGAGCAGGCCAGCTACGACGGCGAGCGGGTGACCTACTGGTGCCCGACCTGCCAGCCCGGTCCCGGCCCGCCGTCTGGCGGTCGTCCGCCAGGCCAGCCAGCCTCTAGATCCTGGTGAACGCGCGGACGGCAGCCCGCGGGCCGCGGCGGGGCGGCCAGGGGCCGCCGCGGGCCAGCAGGCGCAGCACGCGGCCGCGGTGCCCCTGATAGGGGGCCAGCAGCTCCAGCATGCGCTCGTCGCTGCCGCGCGGCTCGCCGGCCAGGGCGAAGCTCACCAGGTGGGGGAGGTGGAAGTCGCCGACCGAGACGGCGTCGGCGTCGCCGAGCGCGACGATCGCCACCTCGGCGGAGGTCCAGGGTCCCACCCCGGGCAGCGCCTGCAGCCGCCGGTGGGCGTCGGCCGGCGCCATCGCCACGGTCTGCTCGACCTGGCGGGCCCGGCTGGCGGCCAGCCGGATGGTGGTGGCCCGCTTGCGTTCCACCCCGAGCGGGTGGAACGCCCAGTAGGGGAGCGGCGCCAGCGTCTGGGGCGCCGGCGGCAGCAGCAGCCGCAGGGGGCCGGGGGCCGGCTCACCCCAGCTGCGGAGGATCGCCCGGTAGGCGGTCCGTGCCTCCCTGCCGGTGACCTTCTGCTCCAGGATCGAGGGGAGCAGCGCCTCGAACACCGCCTGGGACCGGGCGATCCGCAACCCGGGCAGGTGGCGGTGGAGCTCGCCGACCAGGCCGTCCGGCTGGAAGCCGTCCAGGTGGTCGCCGGACCCGAGCAGCTGGGGGGCGGCGTCGAGGCACCATTCGGCCCCCGGACCCCAGGCGGCGACCCGCACCTCCGCGCCGGCGGCCGCATAGCAGGCGGTCGCCGGCCCCTGCGGCGTCCTGGTCGCCCGCCACCAGGTGCCCGACCGGTCGGCCGTGATGGTGGGGTCGCCGCGGCCGCGCCGCAGCGGCCCGAGGGTCAGCCCGAGGTCGACCGGCAGCCGCGGCCGGACGACGGTCTGGAGCGGGAGCTGGGCGGCGGGCATCCCGGGGATCCTCGCACGCATGGCGGACAGGCACGAGGCCAAGGCGGTCCTGTCGAGCGAAGGGCCTGCAGGCTCAGGAGGCACGCCGGGCGAGGTCGGGGACCGCCGCCCGGTCGGCCGCACGGTACTCGGCCGCCGCCGCCTGCAGGCGCCCGGCGGCGCCGGCCAGGTCGTCGGCGATCGCGCCCAGCTCGCTCGCCCAGCGGATCCACATCGCCCGGAAGCGCTCGGCCAGCGCCGGGTCGCCGAGACCGGCGTCGATCCCGCCGGCCGCCGGAAGCAGGCTGCCGACCACCGAGCGGACCTGGTCCGCGCTGGCCTGCAGCCGCCCCGCGGCACGCTCCAGCTCGCCCGGCAGCACGCTGATCATCGGCATCCCGACCACCTCCAGGTCCAGCGGTGCAAGTCGAGGCCAACTGTAGGCGTAGAAGGTAAACATAGGCAAATGGAAGTTAACAGGCGGCAGCGGGCAACGGACCTGCCGCTTGACAGCGCCTCGACCAGATGTTAGTCATATGACTAAGATAGTTGACTAATACATTCGACAACGGAGGAGCTGCGATGCGATCGCCCCTCGTGACCACTCAGCTGCTGCAGCAAGCACGGACCGCCCTCGACACCAAGGCCGGCGAGCGGCCTCCCCGCGCGTCCCGAGCGCGCCGCGTTCGCGCCCTGGCGCCGCGGATCCGCGCGACCGGCTAGCACCACCATCCATCGCATGGTCACGCCCGCGCGCAGAGAAGCCATGGAGACGCTCCTGGACGCCGCCGAGCGGCTGCTGGTCGAGGTCGGCTACGCCGGCATCACCACCCGCAGGCTGGCGCAGGAGGCCGGCGTCAACCACGGCCTGGTCCACTACTACTTCGGTTCCATGGAGGAGGTGTTCCTGCAGGTCCTGGAGCGCTTCACCGACCGCCTGATCGAGCGCCAGCAGGCCATGTACGCCGCCCCGGTGTCGTTCCTCGACAAGTGGCGGGCGGCCATGCGCTACCTGGACGAGGACCAGGCGGCCGGCTACCCGAAGATCTGGTTCGAGCTGCGGGCGATGGCCTGGAACCGGCCCGAGCTGCGCGAGCGGGTCGCCAAGGTGCACGACCGCTGGGTCGAGGTCCTGCTCCCCGCCTTCGCCGAGGGCATGGCCGCCTACGGGCTGGACGCCGAGCGCTTCCCGGTCCGGGCGGTCGTCGCCCTGGTCACCACGTTCAACCAGGGCATCGAGGTCGAGCGGCTGTCCGGGGTCGACTCCGGCCACCGCGAGCTGCTGGCCGCCATCGACGCCTGGATCGAGTCGCTGGAGCGACGCAAGCAGGAGG
>DASYRU010000480.1:0-4014 GCA_036004165.1 Actinomycetota bacterium | reverse complement strand
CGTCGACGCCTGCCGGCGCCAGCTGGCGCTGCAGGGCCGAGATCTGCTGGAGCGCACCCTGGAGCTGGCGGCCGACGCCAGGCGGCGGCTGGGGATGCTGCCCGGGATCCAGGTGCTGGACGCCGACCATCTCGGTCTGGGACCGCGTCGGCTGGACCCGACCAAGCTGGTCATCGACGTCGCCGGCCTGGGCCTGACCGGGCTGGCGGCGGAGCGCGCGCTGCGGCAGCGGCTCGCGGTCGCCCCCGAAGGCAGCGACCTGTCCTCCGTCATCTGCATGATCACCATCGGCGACACCACCGCCAGCGTGGACCAGCTGGTGGGCGCGTTCACCGCACTGTGCGTCGGGTGTACACCGGTCACCGCCGGCGCTCCCCCACGCTCCTGGGGGGCGGCGGTCGCCCCCGGCCAGCAGGCCATGACTCCCCGTGAGGCCTTCTTCGCCGCCGCCCGGACCGTGCCGCTGGCCGCGGCCGCCGGCCAGGTGGCCGCCGAGCTGGTCACCCCCTACCCGCCGGGCATCCCGGTGCTGGTCCCCGGCGAGGTCGCCACCGCCGACAAGCTCGCCTACCTGGAAGCGGGCCGGGCCCACGGGATGTACGTCTGCGGGCCCGCCGACCCCTCCCTGGCGACCCTGCGGGTGGTCGCCACCGACCGATCGGAGCCGACATGGATCACCTGAACCGCGACCCGCAGGCGCTGACGCAGCCGCTGGCCCGCTTCACCAAGTTCCGTTCCGTCGGCAACGGCCTCCCACGCCGGCAGGCCACCCCGGCCGTCCCGAGCCGGCCACCGATCCCCTTCGGCGGACGGCTGCTGCTGCTCGGCTGCGGCTCGGTGTCGCGCTGCCTGCAGCCGCTGCTGCTGCGCCACCTGGACATGGACCTGACCAGGCTGACCGTGCTGGACTTCGACGACCGCGCCGTCCCCGACGCCGACCTGCTGCAGGCCGGCGCGCGCCTGGCCCGCCACCGGATCACGCCAGACAACCTCGGCGCCACCCTGGCCGGGCAGCTCGGCCCCGGCGACCTGCTGGTCAACCTCACCTGGGACATCGACACCGGCGACCTGGTCCAGTGGTGCCACGACCACGGCGTGCTGTACGTCGACACCTCGGTGGAGCTGTGGGACAACACCTTCGCCGACCACGCCTCGACCGCGCCGGCCGAGCGCACCCTGTACGTGCGGCACATGGCGCTGCGGCGCCGCGCGGCCGCCTGGGACACCCGTGGCCCCACCGCCGTGGTCGAGCACGGCGCCAACCCGGGGCTGGTGAGCCACTGGACCAAGGTCGCGCTCACCGACATCGCCACCACCATGCTCGCCGAGCCCGAGCGGCTGCCCGCCCCGCTGGACCCCCACCGCCGCGCCCGGCTGGAGACCGCGCTGGCCGCCGGCGACTTCGCCCGCCTGGCGATGGAGACCGGCACCAAGGTCATCCACATCTCCGAGCGGGACACCCAGATCAGCCACCGCCCCAAAGAGGTCGGCGAGTTCGTCAACACCTGGTCGATCGCCGGCTTCTACGAGGAAGGCACCGCCACCGCCGAGCTCGGCTGGGGCACCCACGAGCTCCGGCTGCCACCGGGCGCCCACAGCCACGCCGACGGGCCGCGCAACCAGATCTGCCTGGCCCGTCCGGGCATGGACACCTACGTCCGCTCCTGGGTACCGCTCGGCGGCCAGATCGACGGCATGGTCATCCGCCACGGCGAGGCGTTCACCATCAGCGACCACCTCACCATCTGGGACGGCGACCGGCCGCGCTACCGGCCCACCGTCCACTACGCCTACCTGCCGACCGACGCGGCCATGGCGTCGCTGCACGAATGCCGCATGACCGGCTACCGGCTGCAGGACCGCCAGCGCATCATGGCCGACGACATCGTCAGCGGCGCCGACGAGCTCGGGGTCCTGCTGCTCGGCCACGACCTGGGCGGCTGGTGGACGGGCTCCCAGCTCGACATCAAGGAGGCCCGCGAGCTGGTGCCGCAGCAGAACGCCACCACCCTGCAGGTGGCGGCCTCGGTGCTGGGGGCCATCGCCTGGATGCTGCGCAACCCGGACCGGGGTTTCTGCGTCCCCGACGACCTCGACCACGCCGAGGTGCTCGATGTGGCCGGCCCCTACCTCGGCCCCTGCCCCTCGATGCCGACCAGCTGGACGCCGCTGGCGCAGCGCGGCTACCCCTTCGAGCAGGTCAACGGGACCCGCCCTGCCGACGACGACGTCTGGCAGTTCACCAGCTTCCTGGTCGGCCAGTAGGGGGTCTCGCGGTGGCGGTGCTGGCGCCGACCCTTCCCGCTCCGGCCGCGGCCACGACCCGGTCGCGGCGGATCGGGTGGCTGCTGGCGGTCGGCCTGCTCGACTCCTTCGGGATGACGCTGGGCTGGACCGTGTTCAGCCTGCTCGTGCTGCAGGCAGGCGGGCTGGCCGTCCTTGGGGTCTGCAACGCAGCCATGCTGGTTGGGGTGGCCGCCTCGGCGCCCGCCAGCGGCTGGCTGTCACGTCGGCTGGATGGCCGCCGGCTGCTACGGCTGACCGCGGCGGTCGAGGCGAGCCTGCGGGTGGCCAGCTTCGCCCTGCTGCTGGCCGGTGCGCCGCTGCCGGTGCTGCTGGCGGTGATCGTCGTCATGTACGCCTCCGGTCTCACCGGCTATGCGGCGATGCGGGCGGAAGTCAGCGCCGTCAGCCGCCCCGAGCGGGCCGGGGCCACCATGACCCTGTTCGTGGTGGCGGTCTCCGCGGTCGAGGCAGCGGGGGTCGCCAGCGCCGCGCTGCTCCCCGGCGCAACCGGGGGGGCGGTGCTGCCGGTGGTGGTGGCCGTCTACGGGCTGTCGCAGCTGCCGACCTGGCTGGTCGCCGGCGGCGCCCTGGTTGGCAAGGCCCAACCGACTGGACGGAGCGACGGCCGGGCGTCGGTTGGGCTGCCGCTGGTCGCCGGCGGGCTGGTGATGCTGCTCGGCTCGGGGCCGGCGCTGCTGGCGGTCGGGCTGGTGGCGGCGCTGTACGGTCCCCGCTGGGTCGCCGTAGCGGCGATCGCGTTCACCGGCGGGATGCTGCTGGCGCCGGCGGTGATCGCCGCCCTGGACCGGCTGCGGCTGCCGGCCAGCGTGCTCTGGCCGGCGTGGGGGGTCGGGATGGTGGCCGGCTGGACCCTGGCCCCCTTCCGCCTGTGGGGGCTGCTGGCCGCGCAGGTCATGGCGGGCCTGTCGATCGCCGCGTTCGAAGGCAGCATGGACGCCCACATCGCCGCGCTGGCTCGTGGACAGCTGACCAGGAACCTGGCCGCCAGCGAAGCGGTCCGGGCGCTGGGCAGCGCCGCCGCGGTCGCGCTGCTGCCGGTGCTGGTCGACGCCGGCCGGATCGGCGAGCTCGCCACCGCCGCCGGCGGGCTGCTGCTTGCAGCCACCGCCGTTGCGCTGCTGGTGCAGCTGCTGCGAATGGCTGGGCTGGTCAACGCCGGCCCGATCCTTGACTGGAGGGGAGCACCCATGCGGCAGGACATGAACACCGAAGCACAGATCAAGGACTGGGAGCAGGCGATACGCCGCAGCCGCCGGCATCCCCGCCGGCGACGAGCTGTCGCCGTGCTCACGCTGCTGCTGGTCGGCGGAGGCATGTTCGCCCTCGGCCGGCAGGCCGCCCGGGACGGCTCGGCGGCGGCGCCGCCGGTGACCGCGCTGATGATCGGACGCGGCCCGGTCGCCCCCGCCACCACCCGGCCGGCACCGACCACGACCAGGCCGCCAGCCGCGCGGACGCTGCGGCTGGTGACCCGCAACATCCGGAGCGAGGCCAACCCCAACCGGGTGTACCTGGCCCCAGGGCAGGTCGGGGTCGCCCAGGCACGGCGCGGGCAGCACCCGGTCTTCAGGGTCCGGCCGGGCGAGCGACTCCGGATCCGGGTCGACAACCAGGACCAGCTCATCCACTCGTTCACGTTCGCGCCGGCGAAGCTGAACCTGGACGCCTGGGAGGGAGCCGTCACGGCGCGCACCTTCAAGGCCCCCA
>DASYRU010000479.1:0-6432 GCA_036004165.1 Actinomycetota bacterium | reverse complement strand
AGGTCCAGCTTGTCGGCGAAGTGCAGGTACAGGGTGCCCTCGGCGAGCCCGGCTTCGCGGGCGATCTCCTTGGTGGTCGCCCGCGCCAGCCCCTTGGCCCGCAGGACCCGCTCGGCCGCGTCGACCAGCCGGCGGCGGGTCCCGTCCCGGTCCCGGACTCTGAGTGAGTGCTCATTCATGTCGTCCGGCAGAATATGAGTGAGCACTCAGTCATGTCAAGAGGTCGGGCGCCGCCCGCGCGGTCAGCTCGCGGCGGCGAAGCGGATCCGCACCGCGGTGGCCTCCAGGACCCCGCCGCCGCCGGCCGCGCTCTCGCTGCGGAAGATCAGCCAGCCGGCGCCGGCCGAGGGCGCGCCGAAGGCGATGCGCCCGCTGAACGGCCCCAGCTCGGCCGTGCCGCTGCCGGTGACGAAGCCCCTGCCAAGCACCCGGTCGGCGCCCTGCCGGTCCTCGGTGACGGCCACCTGGACGGTGCCCTCGAAGGCGCTGGCCCGGCCGCGCACCGTGACCGGCGAGGCGATCCTCGCGAAGCGGATCGGCTGGGCGACCCGGATGTCGGCGGCGCTGGTGCCGGTCACGACCCAGCCGCCGGTGTAGCGGTGCAGCCGCACGAGCGTGCCCGGGCCGTCCAGCGGCCGGCCGCCCTCCCCCTTGGCGGGGTGCACGGTGACCTCGCCGCTGGCGGGCCCGGTCGAGCGGAACCGCCCGGACGCCGGTTCGGGCATGCCAAGGTCGCGCATGAAGGCACGGGCGGCCCGCTCCCCCTCGGCCGCGCCGGCGGTCTGACCGGTGCCGGAGGCGGCGCCCGGCCGCGTGCCCGCGGCCCTGGTGGTGGTGGCGGCCTGCTCGCCGGCGGGGGCCGGCGCGCCGGCGTCGCCGCCGGAGCCGCAGCCGGCGGCCGCCAGGACGAGGGCCGCCAGCAGGCAGGCGGTGCGGGCTGAACGGATCGGACCCATCGTGGACCCCCCCGGGTGTCGGTTCGTGCGCGGCGCCCGCTAGGGGCCGACGCTCACCGTGCCACGCATGTCGCGGTGGATGGCGCAATGGTAGGCGAAGCTGCCGGCCGTGCCGAAGACGAAGGAGAACCGCTTGCCGCTGGCCAGGTCGCCGGAGCTGAAGGCGCCCCCGTCGGCGGTGACCGTGTGGGTGACTCCGGTGTCCCGGTTCTCCCACGTGACCCGCTGGCCGACCTGCGCCCGCAGCGAGTCGGGCGCGAAGGCGAAGTCGGCGATGCGCACCTCGCCCCTGGCGGCGTCCCCGCCGCCCCCGCCCCCCGCGTCGCCATAGCCCGCGCGGCCGCCACCCGCACCGCCACCACCGGTCGCCGCCTCCGGGGCGGTGGTGGTGGTGCCCGCACCCGCCGCCGTCCCCCCGCCGTCGTCGGCGCAGCCGGCCATCAGCAGCACGACCACCGCGACCGGGATGAGCATCTCGAGCGTACGGCGCACCTTGAGGGCCTCCTCGCGTCAGGGAACACCGTGACAACTTCACCGGGGCGGCGCTGCTTCCCCGCGTTTGCCAAGCACGCTGCCGAGGGAGCACGCTGCTCGTCGCCATGAGCCAGTCGCAGGAATTGGACCGGACGGACGCGGGGGGTGCCGCGATGCACAAGGAACCGCTCACTCCCGAACACGTCCGGGCGCGCAGGTTCAACCGGGTCGTTCGCGGCTACCGGCGCCGTCAGGTCGACCGCCTGCTCGAGCGGGTGGCCGCCGACCTGGCCCGCAAGCAGGACGGTCCGCCCCCCCAGCCGGACGATCCGGCCCCGCTCACCCCAGGCGACATCGAGCAGGTCCGCTTCAGCGCCGCCCTCGGCGGCTACGAGATGGCCCAGGTCGACGACTTCCTCGACGAGGTCGTCGGCGAGCTCGACCGCGTGGCCAGGGAACCGCCCCGCCCGGCGCGGCAGCCCGCCGCCGCCCTCCCGCCGCCACCGCCGCCGCTGTCCACCGGCGACGTCCAGCGCCGGACCTTCAGCCCAGGGGAGCCCGGCTACCTTGTCCCCGAGGTCGACCGGTTCCTGGCAAGGGCCGCCAGCTCCCTGGCCCACCTGGAGGCCGCCGTCACGCCGGGCGCCGGCCCACCCGAACCCTGGACCGGCCCGGAGCCGCCGTTGACCCGCTGGGACGTCCTGCGCCAGCGGTTCCCGCTCGGTCCCCGCGGCTACGCCAGGTACGAGGTCGACGCCTTCCTCGTCCAGCTCGCCGCGCAGTTCCCGGAGCCCGGCCCGGTCGCCGAGGAGGAGCTGCTGCGGCGGCTCCGGCTCGACCGGTAGGGTCCCGCGCGATGCCGCGGCCGGCCACCTTTGGCGCCTGGATGGACCTGCGGCCCGGCCGCGGCCGCCAGCCCGACCCCGCCCACTACGCCGAGCGGCTCCAGGAGGCCGTCCTGGTCGAGCGGCTCGGCCTGGCCGCCGTGTGGGGCAGCGAGCACCACGCGGTCGAGGACGGCTACCTTCCCCAGCAGCTCCCGTTCCTGGCGGCGGTCGCCGCCCGCACCTCCCGGATCCGGCTGGGGACCGGGGTGCTGCTGCTGCCGCTGTACCGGCCTCGCGAGGTGGCCGAGCAGGCAGGGGTCGTCGACCTGGTCGCAGGCGGCCGGCTGCTGCTCGGCCTCGGCGCCGGCTACGTCGAGCGCGAGTTCGACGTCTTCGGCGTGGACCGCTCGGCCAGGGGCCGGCTGCTCGAGGAGAAGCTGCCCTGGCTGCGGCGCGCCCTGGCGGAGGGGGTCGCCGCCGACGGCCCTGGCGGCGCCGACCTGCCGGTCGGTCCGCCCTCGCCCCAGCCGGGCGGCCCGCCCCTGTACCTCGGCGGCACGGCCCCGGCGGCGCTCGACCGGGTGGCGAGGCTGGCCGACGGCTGGTTCGCCCTTGCCCACTACGGCTGGCAGCGGACGGCAGAGGCCTACCAGGTGCTGGCCGGGGCGCTCCGGCGGGCGGGCCGGCCGGCCGACGGCTTCCCGGTCGTGGCCGGAGTCCACCTGTGGGTCAGCGACGACCCGGAACGGACCTGGGCCACCGAGCTGGCTCCGGCCGTCGCCTACCAGCTGGACCGCTACAACGACTGGGCCCCCGACCGCGACCGGCCCCGCCCGGAGCCGATCGAGGCGGGCCGGCTCAAGCGCACGGCCGTGTTCTGCGACACCCCGGAGCAGATCGTGGCCGCCCTCGCCGGCTTCCAGGAGCGACTGCCGTTCACCCACGTCTGCCTCTGGAGCCGCCCGGCCGGCGTCGGCCACGAGGCGGCCTGTGCCAACCTGGAGCGGGTGGCCCGCGAGGTCGCCCCGGCCTTCGCCGGCCCCAGGGAGCCGCCCTGGCGCGCACCCGCAGCCTGACGTCTCAGAGCCGCGCCGACCCGTGGTCGCGCGGGACCGGTTCGGTCCGGCTACCGGCGTCCTCGGCGAGGCGTTGGCCGATGGCGGTGGCCACGGCCAGTCCGCCGCCCAGCACGATCGGGGCGAGCGCCCGCATGCTGGACATGAAGTGCCCGAGCAGGGTTGCCGACAGGAACAGCGCGTAGCCGCCGAGCAGCAGGCCGACCCGAGCCGGCAGGATGGTCGAGCGCAGACCGACGAAGGTGCCCGCCAGCACGGCGGCGAGCGAGCCGGCCAGCATCAGGTAGCCGACCGGGTTGGTGAGAGCGTCGACCTGGTACTCCCCTCGGACCAGCAGCGCCACGGTGCGACCCCAGCCGAGCAGCGGCGGGCCGAGCGCGCCGAGCGGGCTGCCGTGGCCCCTGACCGGCGTCACCGCGCCGAGCACGTACACCCACCAGGCGGCCAGGGTGGCCACGCCCGGGCCGACAAGGGTGACCGCCGGGCGCAGGCGCGACCAGCCGGCCCGGCCAGGCAGGGTGGCGAGATAGAAGGCGCCGGCGCCGGCGAATACCAGGTAGGACTCCTTGGTCAGGGCGGCGCCGGCGAAGGCAAGGCCCGCCCAGAGCTGCAGCGCGCGCGACCGGCGCGACCCGGGGTCCGCCGCACCGCTGTCGAGCGTGAGGCCGAGCCCCAGCGCGGCCATGGCGAGGCCGAGGGGCTCGGCGGTGCCGAAGGTGACCCCGACGCCGACGCCGGGGATGAGGCCGAACCCGAGACCCCACCAGCGCGACCGCCGGTAGGCGACCAGCATCCGGGCGATCGCCATGGAACCGAGGCCGACCGCAAGGGCACCCACGGCGAGCAGGCCGGCGGGGATCGCCGGGATCCGGCCGGTGGCCAGCGCCCACCCCGCCATCGGGTACAGCGGTCGCCCGGCCCGGTAGCGCGGCTGGTCGAACGTCCCGGTCAGGTCGTCGAGCAGGAGCGGGTCGTAGGCGAGTCCGAGGAACCACTGGCCGTCGTAGCCGGGGCCTGGCTGCGTCTGCACCCGGATGCTCCGCGCTGCCAGTTGCTCGTCGAGCTGCCACCTGGCGCCGACATGGAACAGCGCCGTCGGGTCGGAGCCGAGCCGCAGCAGCTCCGCCACGAGCAGCAGGGCGCCGATCGCCAGGCCGACCGCCCCGACCCGCAGCACGCTCCGCCAGGGAGGCTGGCGGGCCGGAGGCGGCCTCGAGACGAGCAGTCCTGGTGGCCGCATCCGCGAACCGTATCAGGCCTTCATCAAGCCGCAGGCGGTGTCGGGTGTGGGGCCCTGTCGAGGGTTGGTTCTACACTGCTCGCATGAATCCAGCGATCAAAGCACAAGACCTCGTCCGCAATTTCGGCGAGGTCCAGGCCGTGCGCGGCGTCAGCCTGGAGGTCGCCGAGGGCGAGATCTACGGCTTCCTGGGCCCCAACGGCGCCGGCAAGTCGACCATCGTCCGCATCCTGACCACCCTGCTCCAACCCACCAGCGGCTCCGGCTCGGTGCTCGGCCACGACGTCGTCGCCGAGCCGACCACCGTGCGCCGGCTGATCGGCGTGGCCCTCCAGGAGGCCGGCCTCGACCCCAAGCAGACCGGCAGGGAGCTGCTCACCCTGCAGGGCCGCCTGTACGGCCTGCGCGGCCAGGTGCTGCCGACCCAGGTCAAGGAGGTCACCGAGCTGGTCGGCCTGACCGACGCGATCGACCGCACCATCAAGACCTACTCCGGCGGCATGAAGCGCCGCATCGACCTGGCCTCGGCGCTGCTGCACCGGCCGCGGGTGCTGTTCCTGGACGAGCCCACCACCGGGCTGGACCCGCTGTCGCGGGCGCTGATCTGGGACCGCATCCGCGAGCTGCGCGGCCGCTACGGCACCACCGTCTTCCTGACCACCCAGTACCTCGAGGAGGCCGACGAGCTGGCGGACCGGGTGGCCATCATCGACCAGGGCCGGATCGTCCGCCAGGGCACCCCGGCCGCGCTCAAGGCCGAGGTCGGCGCCGACGTGATCGACGTCGCAGTCGACGAGCGCGAGGCCGGCGCCGCCCGGGTCGCCATCGAGGAGATGCAGGCCAGCGGCGAGCTGCCAAAGGGCGAGCTGCGCGGCACCGAGACCGGCTACACCCTGTTCGTGCCCGACGGGCCGCACAACATCGCCGTGCTCATCCGCGGCCTGGACCGGGCCGGGGTCCGCTTCGGCGCGGTCAGCGTCTCGCGGCCGACCCTGGACGACGTGTTCCTGGCCGCCACCGGCGGGCGCATGGCCGAGAAGGCCGAGCGGGCCGCCGCCGAGGAAGAGGAGCGGACCCCCGAGCCGGCAGGAAGGGGTGCCCAATGAGCGCCGCCGCCACCGCCGCCGCCGAGCTGCGGACCCTGGCCGCACCGGCCGGGCTGCTGTCGGACGTGACCGCCATCACCGTCCGCTCCATCCGCGGCATCCTCCGCGAGCCGGAGCTGTTCATCTTCGCCCTGATCATCCCGCTGTTCTTCTTCATCGTGCAGGTCGGCGCCCTCGGCAAGGTGGCCAAGGATGCGTTCGGCATCCCCAGCTACCCCGCCTTCCAGCTGCCGATCTCGGTCCTGTTCGCGGCCGCCAGCACCAACGGCGGCAACTCGCTGGTGCTGGACATCGCCAACGGCTACTGGGACAAGCTCTCGGTCACCCCGGTGCGCCGCTCGGCGCTGGTGGTCGGCACCCTGATGGGGGAGATGTTCGCGGTGCTGGCCTACAGCGTCGCGCTGCTGCTGTTCGGCTGGGTGATCGGGGTCCGGTTCGCCGGCAACGAGATCCTGGGCGCGCTCGGGCTGCTCGGGCTGACGCTGCTGTTCGGGGTCGGGTTCGCCGCCATCAGCGTGTCGGTGGCGCTGGCCACCGGCTCGGTACGGGCCACCCAGACCACCTTCATCGTGTTCTTCCCGCTGCTGTTCCTCACCCCGAGCGCGCTGCCCCGCGACCTGATGACCGGCTGGTTCGAGAAGGCGGTGAGCCTCAACCCGATGACCTACGTGGTCGAGGCCGCCCGCAGCTTCCTGTTCGGCTTCGACGCCGCCGTGGTGGCCAAGGGGTTCCTGGCGGCCGCGCTGTTCAGCC
>DASYRU010000478.1:0-3294 GCA_036004165.1 Actinomycetota bacterium | reverse complement strand
AACGTGATCGCTCTTCCCGCCAACACCAGCCTGCCGCAGCCACACCCCGCCGGCAAGCCACATCACCACGCCCACACACCAGTTCCCGGCTACGCCGGGACGCTACCGCGCGCCACCGCTGGGTTCGAGTTTCGTCTCAGCTCCGGAATGCCTGCCGCGACCCGCCGGGTCCGGCCGGAAGCAGAGCAAACCGGGGATTGACCGAAGATGGCCATTCTGGCAGAGTCCGGAGCGACGGCACGGTGGCCACGGGTACGCCACCGTGCCGTTGAACGGTAGGTCGGGCGTGGTGACGCCGGACCGGGCGCAGCGGCCCCTTCCGGGGGTTGCGGCGTATGCCGCCCCGCCCCCCGAGGCGGGTCACGGCGGGAGGTGCCGTTCGGGGGGGGAAAGGCCCCGAGGAGAACCGCGGCGCTCTGCGACCGAGGCCTACTCGGGGCCTTTCTCTGCGTGGACGATGTCGAGGCTGCCGCCGGGCCGGCCGCGGGTGGCCGCCATCACCTCCGCCAGGATCGACAGGGCGATCTCCGGCGGCCGCCGGGCGCCCAGGTCCAGCCCGGTGGGGCTGCGGAGGCGCCGGACGTCGACGCCGGCATCGCGCAGCACCTTCACGAACCCCGGCGTGTGGCGCCGGCTGCCCATCACCCCGACGTAGCCGGCCCGGCCGGTCAGCACGGCGATCAGCGCCGGCAGCAGCTCGGGGTCGTCGTGGTCGACGAACACCACCGCGTCGCCCGGTCCGAGCCCCTGGCCGGTGGCGGTGAACTCGGCCGTGCCCGGCGCCTCGGCGCGGACGGCCAGCCCGACCACCTCGCCGATGGAGGCAAGCGCGTCGGCGACCGGGCCGCCGCCGCCGACCAGCAGCCTGGCCGGGCCGGCGAACGCCTCCAGGAACACCTCGACTACGCCCTCCCCCGGCTCGCCCTCGAAGCTGGTGTAGCGGCGCAACCCGGACCGCTCCCCCGCCGCCAGCAGCCCGGCGCCGTCCCGGCCAGCCCGGCGGTCCAGCCCGTTGCAGCCGATCGTGCCGGCCAGCAGCGCCCCGTCCGGCCCGAACAGGGCCCGGTTGCCAGGCGCCGACGGCGGGTCGCCCTCGGTCCGCACGGTGGTGCCCATCACCACCGTCTGCCCGTCCCGCCTGGCCGCCTCCAGCGCCTTGAACACGTCCTGACTCATGGCCCCTCCGTCATTCGTCGGCCTCCACCACCCGCTCGGTGGGCAGGCCGGCCGACCTCCACGCGGCCATGCCGCCGCGCAGCACCCCCACCCGCGGGAAGCCGGCTCGGCGCAGCCGCGTGCCGAACCCGAAGCTGGCGGCCTCGCCCGGGCAGTCGCAGTAGGCGACGATCAGCCGGTCGCGGTCCAGGCTGGCCAGCTCGGCCGCGTCCGGGTCGGCCGGGAAGCGGCGGTCGCCGACCGCCCGCTCCCCGGAGCGCTCGAACAGGGCCTGGCTGCGGATGTCGAGCAGGGTCACCGTGCCGGCCTGCAGCCCCGCCTCGACCTCGAGCGGCTCCAGCTCGAGCACGGCCGGGTCGTGGTGGTGGGTCACGGCGCCGCCTCCCCGCCCCGGCGTTCGACCGTCTTCAGCTGGTTCAGCACCCCTCCGGCGAGGACCACCCTGCGTTCGCGGGGGGAGAGGTCCAGCCTGGCGAGGAAGCCGTCCTTGCCCTGGACGCGGACCTCGACCTCCGCGGCGCCGCCGGCGACCGCGTCCTTCACGCCGGGGATGTCGAGCCGGTCGCCGACCTCCAGGCGGTCGTGCGCCTGCTGGTCGAGGTACAGCGGCACCAGGCCCTGGGCGATCAGGTTGCGCCGGTGGATGCGGGCGAAGCCCTGGGCGAGCACCGCCCGGACGCCGAGGGCGAGCGGGGCGAGCGCGGCATGCTCGCGGCTGGAACCCTGCCCGTAGTTGTCGCCGCCGACGATGAAGCCGCCACCCCAGTCCTTGGCCCGCTGGACGAACCCCTGGTCCTCCTTCATGAAGGTGTACTCGGCGATCGCGGCCACGTTGGAGCGGTCGGCCATCACGATCGCCCCGTCCGGCGCCATCGACCCGGTGGAGACGTTGTCTGGCAGCACGATCAGGACCCGCCCCTGGAAGCCGTCGGGCAGCGGCGGCGGGATCGGCGGCGGCTTGATGTTCGGCCCGCGGATGATCTCGATCCGCTCGGCCTGCGCCGCCGGCGGCGGGTCGAGCAGCATGAAGTCGTCGACCACCGGGTCCGGGTCGTCGATCTCGGGCTGGTCGCCGAGGGTGCGCGGGTCGGTGATCACCCCGGCCAGCCCGGTGGCCGCCGTGGTCGCCGGCGAGGCCAGGTAGACCTGGTCGTCGACCGTGCCGGAGCGGCCCTTGAAGTTGCGGTTGAAGGTTCGCACGCTGGGCTTGCCGGTGGGCGGCGCCTGGCCGATGCCGACGCACGGCCCGCAGGCCGGCTCCAGGATGCGCAGCCCGGCGCGCTCCAGGTCCTCCAGCACCCCGGAGGTGGTGATGGTGGTGAGGATCTGCCGGCTGCCGGGCGAGACGGTGCCGACCGTGGTGGGCGGCAGGTGGCTGCCGCGCAGCACCGCCGCCGGGACGGCCAGGTCCTCGTACCAGGAGTTGACGCTCGACCCGAAGCAGACCTGGTACACCGGGGTGCCGGCGACCTCCTCGACCGGGACGACGTTGTCGGGCTGGTGCGGCTTGGCGATCAGCGGCTCGAGGGCGGCCAGGTCGACCTGGACCTCCTCGTCGTAGCGGGCGTCCGGGTCGGGGCCGAGCTCCACCCACTGGTCCTCGCGGCGCTGGCGCCGCAGGAAGCGGCGGGTCTGCTCGTCGGAGGGGAAGATCGCGGTGGTCCCGCCGAGCTCGGTGATCATGTTGCAGACCGTCGCCCGCTGGGTGACCGGCAGGCTGGCAGCCCCCGGCCCGGTGAACTCGAAGACGCGGCCCAGGCCGCCCTTGACGGTATATCTCTTGATGAGCCACAGGATCAGGTCCTTGGAGGCGACCCAGGGTGGCAGCCGGTGTTCCAGGTGGACGCCGACCACGGTCGGGGTCGGCGTCTGGAACGGGTGGCCGGCCATGGCGAGGGCGACCTCGAGGCCGCCGGCGCCGATCGCCAGGGCGCCGCAGGCCCCCGAGGTCGGCGTGTGGGAGTCGGCGCCGAGCACGGTCGCGCCCGGCCGGGCGAAGCGCTCGGTGTGGACCTGGTGGCAGATGCCGTTGCCGGCCCGCGAGTAGCGGGCGCCGTACCTGGCCGCGCAGCCCTGCAGGAACAGGTGGTCGTCGGCGTTGCGGTGGTCGAACCCGAG
>DASYRU010000477.1:0-13395 GCA_036004165.1 Actinomycetota bacterium | reverse complement strand
GCGGAGGTCGAAGCCGAGCCCGCCGCCGAGGAGGGCGAGGACACCGCCGCCTCCACCCGCAAGCGCAAGGCGCGAGCCTGAGTCCACCGCGAACCGACGTCCAGCAAGGAGCAGCACCCGACATGGAGATCACGGCCGCTCAGGTCAAGGCCCTTCGCGACGCCACCGGGGCCGGCATGATGGACTGCAGGAATGCCCTCCGGGAGGCAGGCGGCGACCTCGAGAAGGCCAAGCTGATCCTGCGCGAGGCGGGCAAGGCCGGCGTCCAGAAGCGCGCCGGCCGCAGCGCCAGCCAAGGCGTCGTCGAGGCCTACCTGCACACCCCCGACCCGAACCTGCCCCCCAAGCTCGGCGTGCTGGTCGAGCTGGACTGCGAGACGGATTTCGTCGCCAAGACCGACGAGTTCCAGCGCCTGGCCCACGAGATCGCCCTGCACATCGCGAACGCCGACCCCGCCTACGTCCGGCGCGAGGACGTGCCGGCCGAGCTGCTGGAGCGCGAGCGCGAGCTCTACGCCAAGCAGGCGGAGGGCAAGCCGGCCCACGTGGTCGAACGGATCGTCGAAGGAAAGCTCAACGACTACTACAAGCAGACCGTCCTGCTCGACCAGCCATACGTGCGCGACGACAAGCAGACCATCCAGGACCTGCTCGACGGCTACTCGGCCAAGGTCCGCGAGAGGCTGGTGCTGCGCCGCTTCGCCCGCTTCCGGGTCGGGGAGGGCGAGTAGGCACCCACCCGCCAGCCAAGGACAGGAGGAACGCGTGGCCTTCGTGATGGCGGGTGACGCGCCGCCGGTCGAGGGCGGCGGCCATGGCAAGCCGCGCTACGACCGGGTGCTGCTGAAGCTGTCCGGGGAGGCGTTCGCGGACCCGGCCACCGGCTTCGGCCTGCACTTCGGCAGGATCGACGGGGTGGCACGCCAGCTGGTCGACGTGCTCGACCTCGGGGTGCAGGTCGCGGTGGTGGTCGGCGGCGGCAACATCGTCCGCGGGTCCACCGCGGAGGCGGCCGGCATGGACCGGGCGCGGGCCGACTACATGGGGATGCTGGGCACAGTGATGAACTGCCTGGCGCTGCAGGACGCGCTGGAGCGCCGCGAGGTGGTCACCCGGGTCCAGACGGCGATCCAGATGACCCAGATCGCCGAGCCCTACATCCCGAGGCGAGCCGTCCGCCACCTCGAGAAGGGGCGCATCGTGATCTTCGGCGCCGGCATGGGAGCCCCGTACTTCTCGACCGACACCACCGCCGCGCAGCGCGCGCTGGAGATCGGCGCCGACGTGATCCTGATGGCCAAGAACGGCGTCGACGGCGTCTACGAGGCCGACCCGAAGCGGCACCCGGAGGCGCGGAAGTTCCTCTGGCTGGACTACCTCGAGGCGATCAGCCGCGAGCTGACGGTCATGGACACCACCGCGCTGTCGTTGTGCAAGGATCACGATCTGCCCATCATCGTGTTCGATCTGCTCACCGACGGGAACATCAGGCGCGCGGTCTGCGGGGAGCCGATCGGGACCGTCATCGGACCGATCGACGACGCCGTGGCGGGGCAGGAGCATCAGCGAGGGGAGCCAAGGTGATCGAGGAGACGCTCCGGGAAGCCGAGATCAAGATGCGCAAGGCCATCGAGGTGGCCAAGGAGGACTTCGCGGGCATCCGCACCGGCCGGGCCAACCCTGCCCTGGTCAACCGACTCCAGGTCGACTACTACGGCACGCCGACGCCGCTGCAGCAGCTGGCGGGGATCTCCGCCGCCGAGGCGCGGCTGCTGGTGGTCTCCCCCTACGACCCCAACGCCACCGCCGCCATCGAGAAGGCCATCCGCAACTCCGACCTCGGCATCAACCCGTCCAACGACGGCCAGGTGATCCGGCTCGCCTTCCCGCCCCTGACCGAGGAGCGCCGCAAGGAGTACGTCCGCCTGGCCAAGCACCGGGCCGAGGAGGCGAGGACCGCGATCCGCAACATCCGCCGGCACGAGAAGGACGCGCTGGCCGGCCTCGAGCGGGAAGGGAAGATCTCCCAGGACGAGCTGCGCCGCGCCGAGCAGCGCCTGCAGGGCATCACCGACAACCACGTGACCGAGGTCGACAGCCTGCTCCAGCACAAGGAGCAGGAACTGCTCGAGGGCTGAGCAGCCGTGGCCGAGCCGGCGCCGCTGGACCCTCCGGAAGCCCCGGTCCCCAGGCGCGCGCCGGGGCCCGGTCGCAACCTCGTGCTGGCCGTCGCCACCGCCCTGCTGCTGGCCGGCCTGCTGCTGGCGGCGCTGGTGCTCTCCCGGCCGGCGTTCGTCGCCTTCGTGCTGGCGATCGTCGTCCTGGCCCTGCTGGAGCTCGTGACCGTCCTGCGGGCGCGGGCCACCCGCCCGGCGCAGCCGGTGGTGCTGGCGATGGCGGTCCTGCTGCTGGTCGGCGCCTACCTGAAGGGACCGGCGGCGCTCTCGTTCGGCCTGCTGGTCACGGTCCTGGCCGCCTTTGCCTGGTACCTGGTCGACCCGGCCCGCACCGAGGTCACCCGCAACGTGGCCGCCACCGTCCTCGCCGTTGTCTACGTGCCCTTCATGGCGGCGCACCTCTGCCTGGTCGTGGGGCGCGCCGACCACTACGTCGGCGCCATCATCGGCTACGCCGTGCTGGTGGTGCTCTACGACACCGCCGCCTACGCGACCGGGGTCACGCTCGGCCGCCACCCGCTCGCCCCCCACGTCTCCCCGAACAAGTCGTGGGAGGGGGCGGCGGGCGCCTCGGCCGTCTGCCTGCTGGCCGGGGCCTTGCTGCTGCCGCTGTGGGCGCCGTGGACGATCGCCTCCGGCCTCACGCTGGCCGTGGTCACCTGCGTGGTCGCGCCGCTCGGCGACCTGTCGGAGTCGATGCTCAAGCGTGACCTGGCCGTCAAGGACATGGGCTGGATCCTGCCAGGCCACGGCGGCATGCTCGACCGGATCGACGCGCTGCTGTTCATGGCGCCGGCCCTGTACTACGTGCTGGCCGGCTTCGACCTGATCCGGGCGTCGTGACCGCCTCGCTGTACGACCTGGACCCCGGCCAGCTGCAGGAGCTGGTCGCCGAGGCGGGGGAGCCGGCCTACCGGGCAAGGCAGCTCGCCCACTGGCTCGACGAACGGCGCCAGCCCGACCCGCGCGCGATGACCAACCTGCCAGGGTCGCTGCGGACGCGGCTGGCCGAACGGTTCGCCGGGGCCGGCCTCGCCCTGGACCGCCACCAGGCCGGCGACCACGGCTGGACGCACAAGCTCCTGTTCCGCCTACCAGGCGGCGACGCGGTCGAGTCGGTGCTCATGCTCTACCCCGCGGCCGGGTCGGGCCCGGGGCGGGCCACCGTCTGCATCTCCACCCAGGCGGGCTGCGCCATGGGCTGCACCTTCTGCGCCACCGGGCAGTTCGGGTTCACCCGTCACCTGTCGGCCGGCGAGGTGGTCGAGCAGGTCGCCAGGGTCTCGACCATGCTGCCGGAGCTGCGGCCCGACCCCACGGCTCCCGACCACCTGACCAACGTGGTGTTCATGGGCATGGGCGAGCCGTTCGCCAACCCGTCGGCCACCTGGGGGGCCGCGTGGCGGCTGCACCGCGGGTTCGGGCTCTCGGCGCGGGCCATCACGATCTCCACCGTCGGGCTGGTACCTGGCATCCGGCGGGCGGCCGCCGAGGCGCTCCCGGTCAACCTGGCCGTCTCGATCCACGCCGCCGACGACGCCCTGCGCGACCGGCTGGTGCCGGTCAACCGGACCTGGCCGATCGCCGAGCTGCTCGGCGCCGTCCGCGGGTACGTGGCCGCGACCAGGCGCCGAGTGTCGTTCGAGTACGCCCTCATGGCCGGCGTCAACGACGACCCCGCGCAGGGCGAACGCCTCGGCCGGCTGCTGGCGCCGCTGCGCGTGCCCGGCAGCGGCGGCCACGCCGCCCATGTCAACCTGATCCCCTACAACCCGACGCCCGGCAGCGCCTTCGAGGCTCCGTCGCGGGCCGCGGCGCGACGCTTCCGGGCCGCGGTCGCCGCCACCGGGGTGCCGGTGAGCATCCGCGCCAACCGCGGTGTCGGCATCGACGCCGCCTGCGGCCAGCTCCGCACCAGCGCCGGCCGGGCAGGCCGCACCGCCACCCTCCCGCTGCTGGATCGGCCGGAGGAGGGGCGATGAGCGGGGATCCCATCGGGGTGGCGGTGCTGGGGTCGACCGGGTCGATCGGCGTGCAGGCGCTCGACGTGATCCGGGCCGAGCCGGGGCGGTTCCGGGTGACGGCCCTGGCGGCCAGGCGCTCGGCGGCCAAGCTGGCCGCGCAGGCGCGGGAGCTCCGACCGGCCGTGGTGGGCCTGGTCGATGAGGCGGAGGCCGCCGGCGTGGCCGCCCAGCTGCCGCCCGGCTGCCGCCTGGCGGTCGGCGCCGACGCGGTCGCCGAGCTGGCCGCCGGCGACGGCGTCGAGGTGGTCCTCAACGGCATCACCGGCTCGGTCGGGCTGGCCCCAACGCTCCGGGCGCTGCAGGCCGGGCGCCGGCTCGCCCTGGCCAACAAGGAGAGCCTGATCGTCGGCGGCAGCCTGGTCGCCGCCCTCGCCCGGCCCGGCCAGATCGTGCCGGTCGACTCCGAGCACTCCGGGCTCGCCCAGTGCCTGCGCGCCGGCAGCCCGGAGGAGGTCGCCCGGCTGGTCCTGACCGCGTCCGGCGGCCCGTTCCGCGGCCGCTCGGCCGCCGAGCTCGCCGGGGTCACCGCCGCCGAGGCCCTGGCGCACCCGACCTGGGACATGGGCCCGATGATCACCGTCAACTCGGCCACCCTGATGAACAAGGGCCTTGAGGTGATCGAGGCGCACCTGCTGTTCGGCGTGCCCTTCGACCGGATCGACGTGGTGGTGCACCCGCAGAGCATCGTCCACGCCATGGTGGAGTGGTGCGACGGCTCGACCGTGGCGCAGCTCTCCCTGCCGGACATGCGGCTGCCGATCGGCCTGGCCCTCGGCTGGCCGGAACGGCCGCGGCGGCCGGTCGCCCGGCTCGACTGGAGCACGGCCACGAGCCTCGAGTTCCAGCCCGTCGACCGGGCCACCTTCCCACTGCTCGACCTGGCCATCCGGGCCGGCCGCCAGGGTGGGACCGCGCCGGCGGTGCTCAACGCCGCCAACGAGGAGGCGGTGGCCGCCTTCCTCGCCGACCGGCTGCCGTTCCCCGGCATCGCCGAGGTGGTCGCGCGGGTGCTCGAGGAGCACCACCCGCCGGCCAGTCTCGATCTGGTTGCGGTGCTGGAGGCCGAGCGGTGGTCCCGCGAGCGCGCCCGTACACTGGTCGAGGACCTTACCGCCTCCCGGGGGGATCGATGAGCGCCGCGCTCGGTATCCTGCTCTTCGTCCTGGCCCTCATGCTGGCCATCTTCCTGCACGAGGGCGGGCACTTCGTGACCGCCAAGCTGTTCGACATGAAGGTCGAGCGGTTCTTCCTCGGCTTCGGCCCGACCGTCTGGTCGTTCCGCCGTGGCGAGACCGAGTACGGGCTCAAGGCGCTGCCGCTCGGCGGCTTCTGCAAGATCGCCGGCATGAGCCCCTACGAGAACGACGGCAACTTCCTCGAGGAGGACCGCTCCGGCAAGCGGCAGGCGGCCGCCGGGGAAGGGCGGGAGCCGGCTGGCGAGGCCGCGGCGGCGCCCGCGACGGCTCCGACCGAGCCGTCGCGCCAGTTCCGCAACAAGCCCGCCTGGCAGCGGTCGATCGTGCTGGCCGCCGGGTCGTTCACCCACTTCCTGGTGGCCGCGCTGCTCATCTGGCTGGTGCTGGTCGCCATCGGCATCGAGCGGGCGACCACCACCATCGACCAGACCGTCGCCACCACCAGCAGCGGCAACCCCGCCCCGGCCCGCGCGGCCGGCCTGCAGCCCGGCGACCGCATCGTGGCGGTCGACGGCCAGCCGGTCGGGACCTTCGACCAGCTCCGCGCCGCCCTGGCCGACAAGGGCGGCCGGCGGATCACCGTCACCTACGTCCGCGACGGCCAGCAGCAGTCGAAAAGCCTGGTCGCGGCCAGCCAGGACGGCCGCGGCTTCCTCGGCTTCCAGCCCGCGGTGGAGACCGTCCGCCAGAGCATGCTCGCCGCGGTGCCGGAGTCGGCGCGGCTGTTCTGGGACACCACCACCGCCACCGTCAAGGGCCTCGGCGGCTTCCTCAGCGGCCTTGCCGACCGCTTCAACACGTCGGAGCCGGCTCCCGGCGGGGGCGGCGGGGGAGGCGGCGGCGAGGGCGGCCCGATCGGCATCGTCGGCATCACCCGCCTTGCCGGCCAAGCGGTCGCCAGCAACCAATGGGCGATCTTCGTCGCCATCCTGATCCAGCTCAACATCGTGGTCGGCATCTTCAACCTGCTGCCGCTGCCGCCGATGGACGGCGGCTACCTCGCCTTCGTCGGCTGGCAGGTGCTGACCAGGCGCGAGGTCGACCTGCGCAAGGTCGTCCCGGTGGCGGCGCTGATCGTCGGCCTGCTGGTCATGCTGACCGTCAGCCTGGTCTGGCTGGACATCACCAATCCGATCCCCGACCCGTTCAGATAAGGAGCCGTCGTGGCCTCCCCGCTCGAGTTGACCGACCTGGCGGCCGGGACCGGCCGCAGGCGCTCGCGCCGGATCACGGTTGGCAAGGTGCCGGTCGGCGCTGGCGCACCGATCAGCGTGCAGTCGATGACGATCACCAAGACCGCCGACGTGAACGCCACCCTGCAGCAGATCGCCGAGCTGGCCGCCACCGGCTGCGACATCGTCCGGGTGGCGGTCCCCGACACCGACGACGCCGCCGCCCTGCCGGCGATCGCCGGCAAGTCGACCATTCCGGTGGTGGCCGACATCCACTTCCAGTGGAAGTACGCCATGGCCGCCATCGAGGCCGGCTGCGCCGGGGTGCGCATCAACCCGGGCAACATCAAGAAGCACGACAAGGTCAAGCTGATCGCCCAGGAGGCGGCGGCCCGCGGCATCCCCATCCGTGTCGGCGTCAACGCGGGCTCGCTGCAGAAGGAGATCCTCGCCAGGCACGGCGGTCCCGTCCCGGAGGCGCTGGTCGAGTCGGCCATGTTCGAGGTCGGCATCCTCGAGGAGGTCGGCTTCGGCGACATCAAGATCTCGGTCAAGCACCAGAACCCCGCCGCGATGATCGCCGCCTACCGCCTGCTCGCCGACCGCTGCGACTACCCGCTGCACCTTGGGGTCACCGAGGCCGGCACCCCTCGGGACGGCATCGTCAAGTCCGCCGTCGGCATCGGCGCCCTGCTGGCGCAGGGCATCGGCGACACCATCAGGGTGTCGCTCACCGCCCCGCCGATCGAGGAGGTCAAGGCCGGCAACGCCATCCTGGGCGCCCTCGGGCTGCGGCCCAAGAAGCTCGACCTGGTCGCCTGCCCGTCATGCGGGCGCGCGGAGGTCGACGTGTTCGCGCTAGCCAACGCCGTCGAGGAGCGCATGGCGGAGATCGACGCGCCGATGCGGGTGGCGGTGATGGGCTGCATCGTCAACGGGCCGGGGGAGGCCCGCGAGGCCGACGTCGGGGTCGCCTCCGGCAAGGGCAAGGGCCAGATCTTCCGCCACGGCCAGGTGATCCGCACGGTCCCGGAGGCCGAGATCGTCGACGCACTCATGCACGAGGCCAAACTGCTCGCCGAGGAATACCGGGCGGCCGGGACCGGGCCGGGCACGCCCGAGGTCCTGCGAGCCTGAGATGCTCCGGTCGTGGGCCGGCGGCGGGCACCGGAGCCGCGGGGTGGCGCGGTCCTCCGGGCTCGCGGTGCGGCCGCTGGGGCGCGGCGACCAGGCCACCGCGCTGGCGCTGCTGAGCCGCAACCCGGTCAGGGACGTCTTCATCGCCAGCCGCATCCTCCACGACGGCGCCCTCACCTCCCTCGGTCCGAGCCCGCTGTGGGGCGCCTTCGACGACCGCCAGGAACTGCTCGGGCTGCTGCACGTCGGGCCCAACCTGGTCCCGGCCGTCGACCACCAGGCCGTCTGCGAGGCCCTGGCACCGACGGTCAGCGGGCTGTACCTGGCGCGGATGGTGGTCGGCGAGCGGAGCAGCGTGGAGGTGCTGTGGTCGCTGATCGGCCCCAGCTACCCGGTGCCGCGTGAGATCCGCGCCCGCCAGTTCGTCTACGCGCTCGAGCCCGGCCAGCTCGTCCACCACCCGGACGCCGGGCCGCCCGGCGTGGCCCGGCTGGCCACCCGCGCCGACGAGGACCGGGTGCTGCGGCTGTCGGCCGCCATGTACACCGAGGAGATGGGGGAGAATCCGCTGGCCCGCGACCCCGACGGCTACCGGCGCCGGGTGCGCATGCTCAGCGCGAGGGGCTGGACCTACGTGTGGGACGTGAACGGCGAGCTGCAGTTCAAGATGGACGTCGGCTGCGCCAGCGACCGCACCGCGCAGATCCAGGGCGTCTACGTCCCGCCGGAGCTGCGCGGCCGCGGCGTCGGGACCACCGCCATGGCCGCCTGCTGCGCGCTGGCGCTGGACCGCCACCCCAACCTGTCGCTGTACGTCAACGACTTCAACGCGCCCGCCATCGCCGTCTACGAGCGGATCGGCTTCCGCCGGGAACCCTACGACTTCCAGACCATCATGCTGCCGTAGCGGCTCGGCGCGGGTTGTCCACAATCGTGCGGCAGGGGGTGTCCCGCGTCCTGCGGCGGGGTAGCGTGCCATCCCGGTGACATGCCGATGCCCGCCCCCGACTCACCGGCCGGTGGTTCGTTCACCGTCCACCGGCCGGCCCGCATCCATCCCCGGCCGGTGCTCGACACCGAGATCGTGGTCGCCACCCCGCCCGCGGCCGCCTCGGTCGGGGGCGCCGTCGCCTGGCTGAGCTGGCTCGTCCCGGTGCTGGGCAGCGCCGGCTCCGTCGGGTTCCTGCTGGCCGTGCCCGGTCCGCGCCACCTCTGGCTGCTGGTCGGGGTGGCCGGGGCGGCGCTGGCCTCGGTTGGGCTCGGGCTCGGCCTGCGGCTGCTGGAGCGGCGCGCCGCCCGCCGCGCCAGGCGGCGCGAGCGCGCCCGCTACCTCGCCCACCTGGAGCGGGTCGGTGCCGCCGTGCGGCGGGTCGCCGCCGCCCAGCGAGAGGTCGCCGACCGGCTCCACCCCGACCTTCCCCGTCTCTGGGCGCTGGTCAACCGGGCCGACCGCCTCTGGGAACGGCGGCCCGCCGACGCCGACTTCCTCAGCGTCCGCGTCGGCACCGGGCCGGTGCCGCTGGCCGCCCCGATCCGGCTGGACCGGGGCGGCGGACCGCTGGTCGACCACGACCCGGAGCTGCTCGCCGCCGCCGAGACGCTGGTCGAACGCGCCGCCGTCCTGCCGGCGGCGCCGGTGACCGTCTCCCTGGCACGGCACGGCGTCATGGCGCTCACCGGGCCGCCCCACCGGACCCGCGCCTTGGCCCGCTCGATCCTGTGCCAGGCGGCCGCCCTCCACCCCCCAGACGACCTCCAGATCCTGGCGGCGTTCCCGCCCGCCGCCCTGCCCACCTGGGACTGGCTGAAGCGGGTCAAATCTATCCACCTTCTAGTGCTTCGGGGTCATGAGCTGCGGCAACGATCTGATGACGGGCTCGCTTCTACCGTTGGAGCGGCCTAGGATGGAACCCGATCTTCGAACAGACGTTCGGGCATGGAGGACCAGCTTGTCGCGCCGGGTGTGCTGTCACAGTGGCCAGAAGCTTCCCGACAACCACACGTGCGGGGTACGTTGCGGAGAATTCCCCGACTGCATCTCCATCCCAATCGACGTGGTATTCCAGCTCATCGAAGTGGATGAGCAGACCAGGGCGGCGGAGCGAGAAGCCTCGCGGAGGATCGACGTTCTTCAGTCCATGCACGATGCCGTTCTCATAGGACTTGCCGCTCAAGGTGACGGCCACGCCTCCCGAAGGGTTCAGGACCCGGGCGGCTAGCGCGTAGCGCGTAGGCCCTCGGTGACGCGGGCGAGCAGCGCCCGCGCCTGGTCGTCCGTCACCGCTACCTTCGCGAGCCGCTGGAAGGCGTCCAGATACCGGGCGACGTCCTCGGCGTTGCGGACGTTGAGGCCGGTCTGCAGGGTCTCGACGTGGACGAGGTCCTCGGCGTCGCCGGCGCGGTTGCTGAACACGGTGAAGCCGTGGTGGTTCCAGACCGGCATCTCCCGGTCCAGCGCCAGGATGCCGATGGTCACGTTCGGTAGGGTCAACATCTGCCCCAGCCGGTCGAGCTGGCCGAGCATTGCCTCGGCCGAGCCCCGCCACCATCTGAGTGCGGGCTCGCCCAGGAGGAAGTGGAACCGCTTGCCCTCGGCGTAGAGGATTTGCTGGCGGGCCATCCGCGCGGCGACCGCGGCGGCTAGGTCCGTCCGGCCCGGGTGCGCCGCGGCGTAGACCGCCTGCGCGTAGGCCGGCGTCTGAAGCAGGCCCTGGACGGTGATCGGGTTGAAGGACCGCAGCAACCCAGCGGATGCCTCCACCGCCGCCGTGTCCTGCTGCTGGCCGGCGAGGCCGCGCCGCACCCTAGTGCGGCGGAACGCGACCGCTTCGGTGGCGGCGGCTTCGACCAGCTCGACCAGCCCGGCGACAGCGGCATCGTCGGCGCCGAGGGTGCGCGCCCAGGTCTCCACCTCGGCAAGCGAGGGGATCTGCTGGCCGGTCTCGAAGCGGCTGACGGTCGACTGGGAGATGCCGAGTTGCGCGGCGAGCTGCGTGCCGGTGATGCCGGCGCTGTGGCGGAGGTCCCGCAGCGCCCGGCCGAGCCGCTGGCGCTGCGGGGAAGCCTCACCGAAGACGCTCACCGGTCTCCTGCAAGAACTCCCTGAGGTCGACCGAACGGGCCAGCGCCAGGTCTCGCTGGGCGCGGCAGCGCGCGATGACCGCCGGGTCGCTGGTCACCTCGCGCGAGACGTACTGGCCATCAGGGTCATAGGTCATGAGCTGGGCGACCGGCCGGTCGGTCTCGTCGTCGAGGAGCCAGAAGTCGCGGGTGAGGTCGGCCAGTTCCGGGTAGGCGGTGCGGTCGGCGATGCGGACGTCCTCGCCGGCCTGGGCGTTCTCATCGAACACGGCCAGTTCCCAGCGTTCGCCGTCGGCCAGGGGCTGGCCGATGATGCGGACCCGTCCGAGCCGCTTGCCCTGCGCAACCGCCTCGGCGACCAGTCCCATCCACTCCTGCTTGGCTGGGCGGTCCTTGAGCGGGAGCACTTCGCCGGTCTCGACGAAGTGGCGGAAGGAGGCGTCGGTGCGGGGGTTGTACTGCGGAAGCGTCTCAAGCCGCCATGCCGACCGGGTGAAGGACCGCATGAAGGTGCTGGAGCTCATGGCCGCTCCAGCCGCTCGACGGCGGCGACTAGCATCGCCCGTGGCAGCCGCACGGCCGCCTCGCCATCGGCCTGCTCCAGGGTCATGGCGTCGACCACGTCGCCGCGGACGATCACCGTCTCGCCGTCCTCGAACACGCCTGGGCACGTATCTCCTGCATCGCAGCTGCCGATCTGCCGCATGCCACACCCCCGACCTCGACGGGTATTCGTGTTGCCCATGATGCGGGGTATCGCCGAAGTGAGTCAAGGAAGCCACTGGTTGACGGATACCCATATTATGCAATAGACTGGGTAAGACCATCAGGACCCGTACTGCACTGGTATGCGGGGAGTGGCGCATGGGCGAACCCGATGCAGGACGCGACCTGCTGAGCGTTGCGGAGGTCAACCTGCTACTCCTGCTGGACACCGCGGGCCACAAGCTGTACATGCGGGACGGCTCGATCCGGTGGGCGCTGGACGCCGACGACGTGTGCGACCTGCTGGAGCTGGCCTGCGAGCTGCTTGCCGAGTGGGGCGCCGAGCCGCCCAGCGGCGTGCGGGCGCGCGGGTTGCCTGCCTGCTCGGCGTGACGGTCGAGGACTGACACGATGGCCGAGGCCGGCGGAGAGTGGACGGTGTTGCGGCAGGAGCGGCTGGTGCGCGGGTGGACCCAGCAGCGGGCCGTGGACGAGCTAAAGCGCCTGGCCTGGCGGCGGGGCTACGGTGTGAGGCTGGACGGGTTGGACGTGGGGGCGCTGAGCCGCTATGAGCGCGGGCGGATTCGCCGGCCCCGCGCGCCGCTGCCGGAGCTGTTGGCGGCGCTGTACGACCGGCCGGTGTGGGTGCTGTTCCCCGCCATCGGCGCGCCCAGGGCAATCGGCTCGCCGCTGCCAGTGGAGCCGGCGGGCGCGGTCGTCCCCGAGGACGCCGTCAGGCAGGCGCTTGCGGCGATCCTGGCGGGCGTGGAGCTGCTGCGTGCCGCCAGCGGGCCACCTGCTGTCGCCGTGCCGGCCAGGCGGCGGGAGCGCAGCGTATGAGCGCTGCTACCGCCACCATGGTCGAGCGGATCGTGCGGCCCTCCCCGCACCCGGTCGCCAGCCTCGCCCGCACCCTAGCAGCAGCCGGACAAGCGCACGCCTGACCGGTCAGGCGACGAACGCGCCGTCGCCGCCTCCGGGTGACCACTGGACTCGTGGCCGCCGCTGGTGGTGCTGGGCTGTCGTTGCCCGCCGAGGCGGCGATCTCGACCAGGCCGCGGAAGAGTCTGCCGGCGATGCCGGGCCGAGGACGGCCGCCGCAGGCGGCCGCCCGCAGGCCCGAGGGTCGCCGGCAGCCGAGTGGGCATCGTCATCGTCCGCTGCTGACCGAAAGGAACCGTCAGGCGCCGGTGCTACAGGCACGTCGATGGCACGGCCGGCGAGGAAGCGCGTGGCTCGGACTTGGCGGCGACAGTCACCAGCTCGGGCGATGGGCGAGGCTCGTCCGGGGCGACCACTTGCCTCGTTGGCAAGAGCCCGGGCCCTCGCGGCAGCCGGAGACCTGTTCCGTGTCAGGAAAAAACTAGTCTGGAGGGACTCGCTGGCACCCAATATTTCCCCACGTGAATCGTAGGCATGGGGTGTCCGGGACAGACCGCTCGTGCCTGCTATTGTCCGCTGGTCCATGACCCAGGCATGCCCCAAGCGCGGATCATTCACGATCGCGGAGCTTCCGTGCCGAGGGCACGCGGCGAACAGGCGCCCGACGATGTTGACCGCCGACCCCGGCACCCTCGACGGTGAAGGTGATCCTGACCACCTGTCCCAGTCCGAACAGTAGAAAATGCGGGCTCCCGAAGGCTGGCTGGAACCCGCGCGCCCTGCCCGTGACGCGATCTCCCATGTGGAGGCTGCTTGGCGTAACGTCCGTTGTGATGGACCTGCTGGAGCGCTCTTCGCTGCTGGACGAGCTGCGCGGTGTGCTGGCCGCAAGGGCGGGGGGCGGCCGTGTCGTCCTGGTGGCGGGCGAGGCCGGCATCGGCAAGTCGGCGCTGGTGCGCCGGTTCGCCGAGCGGCAGTCGGCGGATGCCCGGTTCCTGTTGGGGGTCTGTGACCCGCTGCT
>DASYRU010000476.1:0-1616 GCA_036004165.1 Actinomycetota bacterium | reverse complement strand
CGGCGGCAGGGGCTCCAGCAGCACGTCGTGGTCCTGCAGGTGGGCGCGGAGCCTGGCGGCGGGCAGCTCGCCGGGCACGCCCCCGGCGGCCGCCGCGAGCGCCGCGGCGGTGCCGGCCGCCTGGCCCATGGTCATGCAGGTGCCCATCGACCGGGCGCTGGCGTGGGCGTCGTGGGTGGCGGAGAAGCAGCGCCCGGCCACCAGCAGGCCCTCGACCATCTCGGGCAGCAGGCAGCGGTAGGGGATGCCGTAGACGCCACCGCCGGCGACGTAGCTCCAGCGGGTGTCGGCACCGGCGTGGTGGTCCTCGATCGGGGCGCCGCAGAGCGCGACCTCGTCGCCGAAGCGGCGGCCGGCGAGCACGTCGTCGGCGTTCAGCCGGTAGCGCCCGTGCACCCGCCGGCTCTCGCGGACGCCGATCGCCGGGCTGGTCGAGACCATCACCGCCCGCTCGAAGCCGGGGACCTGGTCGCGCAGGAAGCGCGCGTACTCCCACGCCTGCCGGCGGCCCTCGATCTCCGCGCGGGTCAGCTGCGCCGGGTCGGTGGCGTCCACCCGCGGCACCCGCGTCATCAGCGCCATCACCACGCCCGGCTGCGGCGTGCGGTGCCAGCTCCCCTCGACGCGGGGCAGCCGGTAGGCGCCCGACTCGCTCGCCTCGCGCATCCGCGCCCACATGGCGGCCCTGCCGAACGCCTCTGCCCGCTCGACGTCGACGCCGGCCAGCCGGAAGACCGTGGACAGCGACTGGACCTGCCGGTTGGCGGCCGGGTCGTCGTACGGCACCCCCGCCCAGGCGGCGACGTCGGCGTCGCCGGAGGCGTCCACCACCGCCGCGGCCTCGACCCGGCCGGCACCGCCCTTGTTGAACAGGGTGAGCGCCCGCACCCGGCGGTCGCCGTCCAGCTCCACGCCGGTGACCCAGGTGTGCAGCAGCACCTCCACCCCGGCCTCCAGCGCCAGCGTCTCCCACAGGCGCTTGAGCACCTCGGGATCGTAGGTGATGCCGGTCCCGGCGCCGTAGGTGTTGGGCCGCTCGAACGCCGCGCCCTCGGCGGTCAGCCGCCCGGCGACCTCCCAGGCCACGCCGCCGACCACCCGCACGGGCGCCTCCCCGGGCGTGTAGAAGGCGTAGAAGGTGTCCAGCACGGCGGTGGAGATGCCACCGAGGAACCCCATCCGCTCCACCAGCAGGGTGCGCGCGCCGGTGCGGGCGGCGGCGATCGCGGCGCTCGTCCCCGCCGAGCCGGAGCCGACCACCACCACGTCGTAGGCGTCAGTCACGGGCCTGGCCAGGTGGCTCGAACGCGAACGCGCGGGCCGGGTTGGCGACCACCAGCTGCTCGACCAGGTCGCCGCCGAGCGCCTTGCGCAGCCGCGGGAGCAGGACCGCGAACAGGTGCGCCATGCCGGGCCCGCCGCCGTAGGCGCGCAGGTTGCTGCGTCTGGCGAGGTCGCCGCCGAGCAGCAGGCTGCCGGCATGGCCGGCCTCGGCCATGCTCGCGACCAGCTCGACCAGCAGCGAGTCCGGGTGGTGCTTGACCTTGCCGGCGCCGTCGTACAGCAGGAACGCGCCGCGCTCTGCCAGCTCGGCGTGCAGGCCGGCGTCCGGGTTC
>DASYRU010000475.1:0-3444 GCA_036004165.1 Actinomycetota bacterium | reverse complement strand
GGCGAACGCCCGGCAGTAGGCCTCCCCGGCGAGCTTGGCGGCGGCGTACGGCGAGCGCGGGGAGACCGGCATCTCCTCGTGCTTGGGGAGCACCGGCGTGTCGCCGTACACCGAGGACGACGAGGCATACACCAGCCGCCGCACCCCGGTGTCGCCGGCCGCCAGCAGGACGTTCAGGGTGCCGTCGACGTTGACCTCGTGGGAGGCGCGCGGGTCGGCCACCGAGCGGGCCACCGACGGCAGGGCGGCCAGGTGGTAGACGACCTCGGCCCCGGTCACGGCCTTGGCCACGGCGGCCGGGTCGCGGACGTCGCCCTCCAGCACCTCGACGTCCCCGGCCACGCCCTCCAGGTTCTCGGGCCGGCCGGTGGAGAAGTCGTCGAGCACCCGCACCTCCTCGCCGGCCGCGGCCAGCGAACGGACGAGGTTGGAACCGATGAAGCCGGCGCCGCCGGTGACCAGGACGTTCATCCGCGCTCCTGCAGTCCGGGGGTCTCGACCGGCCGGCCGCCCTCGCTGCCGATGCCGGTCGCCTCCCGCCACAGCCGTCCACCGGCGGCGGTGCCGATCACGAACGCGACCGCGATCATCGTGCCGGCCGCCGCCAGCGAGACCTTGTCGGCCGCGTAGCCGGCGCCGGCGGCGACCGCGCCGAGGGTCCACAGCGCCAGGGTGGAGCGGTCCCGGTTGCCGCGGCTGCGGCCGAGCAGGTCATAGGAGTGCCTGCGGTCGCCGGTGGCCAGCCCCTGCGAGGCGACCAGCCTGCGCACCACCGTGAAGGCCAGCTCGAAGGCGAAGACGCCGAGGCACAGCCCGGCCGCCAGCAGACCGTGCCAGCCGTGCCCGAGGGTGACCTGGGCGGTCAGCACGGTCAGCAGGGCGCCCAGCCCGTAGGCGCCGCCGTTGCCGAGGAACACCCTGGCCGGCGGCAGGTTCCAGGCGAGGAAGCCGACCAGCGCGCCGGCGAGGGCGACCGCCACCAGCGGGTCCCGGTCGTTGGCGATGATCAGCGCGGCCAGCCCGGTGGAGGCGATCGCGCCGAGGCCGCCGGCCAGGCCGTCCTGCCCGTCGATCAGGTTGACGGCATTGGCGAGCAGCAGCACCAGGACGACCGTGCCGACCCTGGCCAGCAGGGCGAACGGGCCGAGCGGGTCGAGCGGCAGCCCGAAGGCCAGCAGCACCCCGGCGCCGGCGAGCGCCACCAACCGCACGGACGCCGGCAGCGGCCTGGCGTCGTCGACCAGGCCGATGGCCGTCGCAAGGACCACGCCGGCGGTGATGGCCAGCGGCAGGCCGCGCCCCTCCAGCAGCAGCGTGGCCGGCACCGCCAGCATCACCCCGAGCCCGCCGAGGACCGGGATGGGGACGGTATGGATCTTGAGCTCCCTGAGTTCTCCTTCGCCAGCGGGCGAGGGCCGGTCCACCAGGCCGGTGGCGAGGCCGATCCGGCGGGCGAACCAGGTCAGAACGAGGGCGAGCGCGATGGCGATGAAGAATGGCATGACCGGATCCAGACGTTGCTCGGGGTTCCCTGATGGACGGACAGCTGGCCGGCTGGACGGAAGCCGACCCGTTCGTAGAAGCGGTTGGCGCCGCGGTTGGCGGCGCCGACCACCACCTTGATCTCGGCGGCGCCGCGCTCGGCCAGGCCCTGCAGGACGCCGTCGGCCAGCGCGCGGCCGGTGCCGCCGGTGCGGCAGGTGGGAGCGACCGCGATCGACAGCAGCTCGGCGTCGGGCAGCGGGGAAGGCTGCCCGGTCGCCCGCTCCGGGTAGCGCACCGTCTCCAGCAGGCGGCGCAGCACCCTCGGCCGGGCCAGGCGGGGCGCGGCGGCGAGGGCGGCGGACAGCCCGTGACGGCGGGCGAAGCGCCGGTAGAAGCCGCCGACCGACGCCACGCCGGCGGCGAAGCCGACCACGCCGTCGACCGTCTCGGCCACCAGCGCGACCGCCTGCGGGTCGGCGACCAGCGCCCGGTAGAGCTGGGTGAGGAAGCGGTGGCCGAGGGTTGGCAGGAAGGCGTCAGGCAGCTCCTCGGCGTGCAGCCGCGCCATCGCCGCCGCGTCGCGACTCGAGGCGGCCCGTACGACCACCGGCAAGGCCGGCACAGGCGCTCTTGGGGGGCCGTGGGGGGAGCGAGCTCCCCCCACATCGACCGAGGACCGCGACAAGAGACGCTCGTACTCCGCCGCCACCCGCCCGGCGACCACCTTCTCACTGAACCGTTCCCTGGCGCGGCGACCCGCCGCCGCCCCCAGCCGCTGGCGCAGCGCCTGGTCGCCGGCGAGCCGCAGGATGGCGGCGGCAAGCGCCTGCGGGTCGCGGGGCGGCACCAGCAGCGCCTCCTGCTCGTGCCTGGCGACCTCGCGGCATCCGCGGATGTCGGTGAGCACCAGCGGCTTGCCCATCGCCGCGGCCTCGATGGCCGACCGGGGCATCCCCTCGCGCCAGGAGGCGAGCACGAACACGTCCATCACCGCCAGCAGCTCGTGGACGTCGTCGCGCCAGCCGGTGACCTGCACGTCGGCGGCCGCCTGCTGCAGCTCGGCCTCGGTGATCGCGTCCGCCTTGGCCAGGTCGGGCGCGCCGACCGCCAGGAAGCGGACCCGCGGGTCGGTGCGGCGCACCTGGCGGGCGGCGGCGAACAGCTCCCGGTAGCCCTTCTCCGCCACCAGCCGGCCCACCATCCCGACGACCAGCGCGTCGCCCGGCAGCCCGAGCTCGCGGCGCAGCTCGGCGGCTCGCTCGGCGCCGACCCGGCCCGGGTCGAAGCGGCCCAGGTCGGTGCCGTTGCCGAGCAGCCGGCTGCGGCTTCCCGGGACCAGCCGGATCCGCCTGGCCCAGCGCAGGTCCTCCTCGCTCTGGTACAGCTCCAGGTCGGAGCAGCGGCCGGCCAGCCACTCCAGCGCCAGCACCGGGACCCGCTTGGCGAGCCGGTCCTCCGGGGTGGCGTAGAGCCCGTGGACGGTGTTGACCACCAGCGGCACCCCCGCGAGCCGGGCCGCCAGCCTGCCCATCACCCCCGGCTTGGGGTTGTGGGTGTGGACCAGGTCGAAGCGCTCGCGCCGCAGCAGCGACCACAGCTCGGCGAAGGCGCGCAGGTCGGCGCGCAGGTTCCAGGAGCGGGTGGCGTTCTTCCACGGCAGGTGCCTGATGCCCTCTGCCTCCAGCTCGGCGCCGTACGGCCCTGGGGCGCTGATCCCGGTCACCTCGTAGCCGTCGTCCCGCAGCCGCCTGAGCTGGCCGAGCAGCAGGTAGCGCAGCGTGAGGTCGGTGGTGGTCAGATGGGCGACCCGCACCGGACGGCCCGGCGGCACCCTTGGGCGGCTGCGCGTGGCGCTCATGCCCGCCTCCATGGCCCGCGGCCGAGCAGGCGGTAGGCGAGCGCCTCGCCGTCCAGGCGCCCCTTGAGCTTGGCCCGGAAGAAGGCGTGGCCGTCGCTGGC
>DASYRU010000474.1:0-8339 GCA_036004165.1 Actinomycetota bacterium | reverse complement strand
GAAGACGGCGGCGGGACGCTGCAGCGCGGTGACGTCGCCGGCCACGTCACCACCGGCGACCAGCACGTCGGCATGGGCCCCGGCCCGCAGCACGCCACGGTCGGGCACCCCGAGCAGGTCGGCCGCCTCCGCGGTCGCGGCCCTGACGGCCGCCAGCAGGTCGAGGCCGGCCTCGACCATGAAGGCGACCTCGCGGGCGACGCCGCCGTGGGGGTTGTCGGGCGTGCCGGCGTCGGTGCCGGCGACCACCGGGACTCCCGCCTGCACCGCCGCCCGGAACGACGCCCCCTGGGCCTCCGCGGCCGGGCGGGCCCGGTCCTTGATCCAGGAGGGCACGCTCGGCCCGGCGAGGATCCCGTGCGGTGCCGAGAAGGTCGGCGTGTAGCGGGCCCCGGTGGCGAGGAACAGCTCGATCGCCGCCCGGTCCAGGAACATGCCGTGCTCGATCGAGTCGACCCCTGCCCGCAGCGCCGCGGCCACGCCGCCCTCGCCGATCGCGTGGGCGGCCACCCGGAGCCCGAGGCGGTGTGCCTCCCCCACCAGCGCCTCCAGCTCCGGCTGCGTGTAGGCGGGCTCGCGCGGGTCGATGCCCCTAGTGAGCACGCCGCCGGTGGCGATCACCTTGACGCAGCGGGCGCCCATGGCCAGGTTGCCGCGGACGGCGGCGCGCATCGCGTCCGGGCCGTCGGCGACCCGGCCGAGGAAGGCGATGTGGCCGCCGGTCATGGTCACCGCCGGGCCGGCCGCCAGCACCCGCGGCCCGGCGATCGTGCCCTCCTCGACCGCCCTTGCCACCGCGACCGCCTCGGCGCCCGGCGCGCCCAGGTCGCGCACCAGCGTCACGCCTGCCTGGAGCTGGCGGCGGGCGTTGGCGACCGCCGCAAGGGTGCGGTCGGCCTCGGCGGCGGGCAGGTCGGCGGCCAGGTCGGGGCCGGCGCTGGACACCAGGTGGACGTGGACGTCGACCAGTCCTGGCAGCAGCGTGCAGCCGGGGAAGTCGCGGTCGACCACCCCGTCGGCGGGTGGCAGGCCGGCGGCGGGACCGGCGTAGGCGATCCGGCCGCCGTCAAGCAGCAGCGCCGCGTCGCTGACCGGAGCGGCGCCGGTCCCGTCGAGCAGGCGCGGGGCGCGCAGGACGAGGCGGTCTGGGCTGGTGAGGGTTGCCATCTGCGGGTGGGCGAAGGGGGACTTGAACCCCCACGTCCTTGCGGACACAGGAACCTGAATCCTGCGCGTCTGCCAATTCCGCCACTCGCCCAGGGGGAATCGAGCGGCGATTGTAGCACGGCCGTGACCAGCTCGATCCGTGCGGCGGCTGGTGGCCAACTAGAGTGGGTAGACTGCCGAGCTGGCAGGCGAACAGAGGGGAGTGCCGAGGCTCGAGCGATGAGGATCTTGCGGGATTTCGAGCGGCGGCTCGAGGGCGCGGTGGAGGGGTTGTTCGCCCGCGCCTTCCGTTCCGGGGTGCAGCCCGTCGAGCTGGGCAAGCGGCTGGTCCGGGAGGTCGAGGACGGGCGCACGGTGGGCGTGAACCGGGTGTACGTGCCGAACGTCTACGTCTACGAGCTGTCGCCGGGCGACCGCGAGCGCTTCGCGGACTACGAGCGCGCGCTCGCCCAGGAGCTGGCCGCCCTCGCCGTGGAGACGGCCCGCGAGCGCGACTGGGCCATGCTCGGCCCGGCCCGGGTCGAGTTCCAGACGGCCGAGGACCTGGAGCAGGGACGCTTCCGGCTGGCCGGCCGGGTCGAGCCCGGCCCCGGCGCGGAGGCCGACCATGCCGCCGCGGGGGCCGCCGAGCCGGTCGGGCCGCACACCGCCATGCTCCCCGGCCAGCAGCGCCGTGCCAAGGTGCGGGCGCCGGCCAGCCTGGTCCTGCTCCAGGGCGGCCAGCCGGTCCGCGCCTACCCGCTGAACGCGACCCAGGTGTCGATCGGTCGCGCCGACAGCTCCGACGTCGCCCTTGCCGATCCGAGCGTGTCGCGCAACCATGCCCGGATCGTGCGTGAGGGCGACGATTTCATCGTGGAGGACCTGCGGTCCACCAACGGGACCGAGGTCAACGGCCAGCCGGTCCGGCGCCGCCGCCTCGCCGACGGCGACGTGGTCAAGCTGGCCAACTCGACCCTGCAGTTCCGACGGGAGGGTTGATGCCGCCGATCTTCCTCCTCGCCGTCAAGATCGCGTTCCTGGTGATCCTGTACCTGTTCGTGGCCAGGGCCGTGCGCGCCGTGGTGCTCGACGTGTTCGGACCGCGGGCGGAGCGGCGCCGGCCGCGACCGGCCCGTGCCCCCAGCCGGCCGGTACCGCGTGCCGGCGGTCCCGGCCGGCCGTCGCGCCGTCTGCCGCGCGAGCTGGTGGTCACCGACGAGGGCGGCCGGCGCACCGTCCCGCTCAAGGACTCGCTGACGCTCGGGCGGGCCGCCACCTGCGACGTGGTGGTGCGCGACACCTACGTGTCCAACGTCCACGCCCGCATCTTCCAGCGTGACGGCGCCTGGTGGCTGGAGGATCTCGGCTCCACCAACGGCACCTGGATGAACCGGACCCGGGTGGCGACACCGACCGCGATCGGGCCGGGCGACGAGGTCAAGCTGGGCAAGGCGACGCTGGAGCTGCGCCGCTGATGCGCCTGCGATTCGGCGCCTCCACCGACCTCGGTCGGATGCGCAGCAACAACGAGGACAGCTACCTGAGCCAGGCGCCGGTGGCCGCGGTCGCCGACGGCATGGGCGGCCATTCGGCCGGCGAGGTGGCCAGCGCGATCGCCATCGAGGAGCTGTCCGCCCTGCGCGACCTCGGGCCTTGGGAAACCGAGACGGCCGCCACCGACGACCTGAAGCAGGCCATCGTTCGTGCCAACCGGCGCATCCGCGAGATGGCGGCCAGCGACCGGCGGCTGAACGGCATGGGCACCACCCTGGTCGCCCTGCTGGAGGACGGCGACCGCGTCCACCTGGCCAACGTCGGCGACTCCCGTGCCTACCTGCTGCGCCAAGGCGAGCTTTCGCAGGTCACGGTGGACCACTCGCTGGTGCAGGAGCTGGTCGACGAGGGCCGGCTCAGCCAGAAGGACGCCGAGCGGCACCCGCAGCGCAGCGTGATCACCCGCGCCCTCGGGATCGATCCTGAGGTCGAGTTCGACCTGTTCACCTACAAGCTGCAGCCGGGCGACCGGCTGCTGCTCTGCTCCGACGGCCTCTCCGACGTGGTCGAGCCGACCCAGATCCGCAACGTCCTGCTCCGGGTCCGCGACCCGCAGAAGGCGGCCGACCGGCTGGTGGCGGTGGCCAACGAGGGCGGCGGCCCCGACAACATCACCGTGATCGTGGTCGACGCCGACGAGGGGTCGACGGCCGAGCCGGAAACGACCGATGACCTTGGCATCGGGTCGGAGACCGGCGCGCTGCCGGCGGTCGACGGCGACCGCGCCGCGGCCGGGTCCAGGAGCCGCCGGGCGGCCAAGGCCGCCCAGGACCGCTCCTTGCGCACCCACCGCCGGCTGCAGCGCGTGCTGCTGGCCCTGATCGCGGTCGCCGTGGTCGCGGCGGCGGTGATCGGCGTGCGCAGCTTCCTCTACAGCCGCTACTGGGTGGGGTTCGACGACGACACGGTGGCGGTGTTCCAGGGGGTCCCCGGCGACGTGGCCGGGCTGCGGTTCTCGCGGGTGGTGGAGCACAGCCCGGTGAGCCGGTCCCAGGTGCCACCCGGCTACGCCTCCAGGCTGGAGGAGGGGGTGGCCGCCGACAACCTCACCGACGCCCGCCGGATCGCGCTGTGCGCGCCGTTCGTCTTCAGCCCCGGCGGTTGCGCCGGCGGGCCGACCGCCACCACCACCACGGTCGCGGCGACCACCACCACGAGGGCGAGGGGCTGAGCCGTGGAGTCCCGCCGCAACGTCGAGCTGTCGCTGTTGCTGCTGGCGCTGATCCTGTCGGTCGGCGCCTACGTGATCGTCGGGCTGGCGGCCGACAACGAGGTGCCGGCGGGCAGCGTCGGCTACGGGGCCACCCTGGCCGGCCTGTTCCTGGGAGCGCACCTGGTGCTGCGCTGGCGGGCGCCGCAGGCGGACCCGATCCTGCTGCCGGGCGCCGCGCTGCTCAACGGCCTCGGCCTGGTGATGGTCCGCCGGCTCGACTACGCCGACGCGGCCAAGGAGGGCTACCGGCCGGAGGCGCCCGCCCAGGCGCTGTGGACGGTGCTCGGGGTGGCCGTGTTCGTGGCGGTGATCGTGGTGATCCGCGACCACCGGGTGCTGGACCGCTTCCCCTACACCTGGCTGCTGCTCGGCCTGGTGCTGCTGGTGCTGCCAGCGCTGCCGGTGCTCGGCAGGGAGATCAACGGCGCCCGGCTGTGGGTCCGCATCGGACCGTTCTCCGGCCAGCCGGCCGAGGCGGCCAAGATCGCCCTGGTGGTGTTCCTGGCCGCCTACCTGGCCCAGCGCAAGGAGCTGCTGGCCACCGCGACCTACCGGGCCGGGCCGTTCCTGCTGCCGGAGATCAAGTACTTCATGCCCCTGCTGATCGCCTGGGGCGTCAGCCTGTTCGTGCTGTTCTTCGAGAAGGACCTCGGCTCCAGCCTGCTGTTCTTCGGTGTCTTCGTCAGCCTCCTGTACGTGTCCACCGGGCGCTTCTCGTACGTGGCGGTCGGGTTGGGGCTGTTCCTCACCGGCGCGGTGGTCGCCTACAACCTGTTCGCCCACGTCCAGGTCCGGGTGGCGACCTGGCTGGACGTCTGGCGCTACTACAGCGGCCGCGGCTACCAGCTCGCCCAGGGGCTGTTCGCCCTGGCCACCGGCGGGATCCTCGGGCAGGGCTGGAACCAGGGCCGGCCCGACTTCATCCCCTTCGCCTCCACCGACTTCATCTTCGCCGCCTTCGGCGAGGAGCTCGGGCTGCTGGGGGTCACCGCCATGCTGCTGGTCTACCTGCTGATGGTCTTCAGGGGGCTGCGGATCGCCCTGGCCGCCGCCGACGACTTCGGCAAGCTGCTGGCCGTCGGCCTGGTGACCAGCTTCGCCCTGCAGGTGTTCGTGATCGTCGGCGGGGTCACCAGGCTGATCCCGCTGACCGGCATCACCCTGCCGTTCGTCAGCTTCGGCGGCTCGAGCCTGCTGGCCAACTACGCGCTGATCGCGCTGCTCTGCCGGATCTCCGACAACGCCACGCCGGCCCCGGTGGGCCGCGAGGCACCCGTTCCGGCGGACACCGGGGAGGTGACGGTCGTCCGATGAACCGCCAGGTCCGCAGGGTGGCCGCGGTCATCCTGGTCGCCTTCCTCGCGCTGCTGGCGGCGCCCCTCTACTGGCAGGTGCTGGCGGCCGACCGGCTGGCCAACGACCCCCGCAACACCCGGGTGCTGATCAAGGAGTACGGCGTCGAGCGGGGCAAGATGGTCCTGGCCGACGGCCGCACCGTGGTCGCCGAGTCGGTCCGCACGCGGGACCGGCAGGACCCGCTGGAGTACGTCCGCCGCTACCCGGAAGGCCAGCGCTACGGCATGGTCACCGGCTTCTACTCGCTGGTGTACGGCCGCACCCTCGCCGAGCAGGAGTTCAACTCCTACCTGCTCGGCCGGGCGCCGGAGCAGTTCGCCCAGAACGTGACGGACCTGCTCACCGCCCGCAGCACCCCCGGCGGCACGCTGATGCTCACCATCGACCCGGCCGCGCAGCAGGCCGCGGAGGCCGCGCTGGGGCAGCGCAAGGGTGCGGTGGTGGCGCTGGACCCGAAGACCGGCGCGGTGCTGGCGATGACCACCTTCCCCCGCTACGACCCCAACGGCCTGGCGAGCCACAACCCGGAGCAGATCCGCCGCAACTGGGAGCGGCTGATCGACGACCCGAACGACCCGCTGCTGAACCGGGCCACCGGTGGGCTGTACCCGCCGGGGTCGACCTTCAAGGTGGTCACCGCGGCGGCCGCCCTGGAGGACGGCGTCTCCCTGAACGACCAGCTGCCCTCCCCCACGGTCTTTGACGTGCCCCAGACCTCGGCCGACATCCGCAACTTCGGCGGCAGCTCCTGCGGCGCCGGCACCCTGACGCTCCCGCAGGCGCTGCGGATCTCCTGCAACACCACGTTCGCCGCGCTCGGCGTGAAGCTGGGGGACAGGAAGCTGGCCGACGAGGCGGAGAAGTTCGGCCTCAACCAGGACAGCCCCTACCAGGTCCCGCCGGCCGCCGAGAGCTCGATCCCGACCGACCAGGACGTGCCGGCGACCGCCCAGAGCGCGATCGGCCAGCGAGACGTGCGCGTCTCGCCGCTGCAGATGGCCAGCATCGCCGCGACCATCGCCAACGGCGGGCGGCGCATGGCCCCGTTCGTGGTCAACCGGGTCGTCTCCGACAAGGGCGACGAGGTCAGGCGCTTCGAGGGCGAGGACCTCGGGCAGGCCATCCCGGCCCAGGTGGCGAACGACCTGAAGGACATGATGCGTCTGGTGGTGGAGCAGGGAACCGGGACGGCGGCCCAGATCCCCGGTCTGCAGGTGGCCGGCAAGACCGGCACCGCCCAGCACGCCCAGGGCAAGGCGCCCCACGCCTGGTTCATCGGCTTCACCGAGCAGAACGACCGCGCCATCGCGGTGGCGGTGGTGGTCGAGGAGGGCGGCGACCTGGGCAGCGAGGCGACCGGCGGCAGGGTTGCCGCCCCGATCGCCAAGCAGGTCATGGAGGCCTACCTCCGATGAGCCACCGGAGGGGTTCGGGGAACCCCAAGGGGGTGCCCCGATGAGTCGGGGCCTCGGCGAGCGCTACCGGCTGGGCGAGCAGATCGCCGCCGGCGGCATGGGCTCGGTGTACCGGGCGGTCGACGAGCTGCTCGGCCGGCAGGTGGCGGTGAAGGTGCTGCGGCGCGAGCTGGCCGAGGACCCGACCTTCCTGGAGCGCTTCCGGCGGGAGGCGCGGTCGGCGGCCTGCCTGTCCCACATGGGGGTCGCCGGCGTCTACGACTACGGGGAGCTGGGCGGCCAGCCGTTCATCGTGATGGAGCTGGTCGACGGCGAGACGCTGGCCGAGCGGGTCGCCGCCAGGGGACCTCTGCCCTGGCCGGAGGCCCTCGCCGTCGGCGAGCAGGTGGCGAGGGCGCTGGCGGCCGCCCACGCCAACGGACTCGTCCACCGGGACGTGAAGCCCGCCAACATCCTGCTGGGGGTGGACGGGCGGGCCAAGGTGACCGACTTCGGCATCGCGCAGGCGGCCCAGACGACCACCCTGACCCGCAGCGGGATGGTCCTCGGCAGCGCCAACTACGTCGCCCCCGAGCAGGCCCGGGGCGGCCACGTCGGTCCGGCGGCCGACCTGTACTCGCTCGGCTGCGTGCTGTTCGAGGCGGTCACCGGGGAGACGCCCTACCGGGGCGCCAACCCGGTCGCGATCGCCACCCAGCACGTCTCGGCTCCGGTCCCCGACCCGCGCGAGCTGGTGCCCGACCTGCCCGGCGGGGTGGCGGCGCTGATCATCAGGGCGCTCGACAAGGAGCCGGGCAGGCGGTTCGCCTCGGCGTCGGCGATGGCCGACGCCCTGGCCGCCGCGCATGCCGGCGGGGAGGCCGCCGCGCCGGCCGGTCAGGTGCCCGCATTGGCGGCGGAGCCCGCGCCGGCGCCGACGCCGCCGGTGCCATGGGTGGCCGTCAGCCCCGACCGCGCCACGCGCCCGCAGCGCCCGGTGGGTCTGCCATGGGGGGGCCCGGGGGGACGGCGGGGCCAACCGGACCGGGAGGGTCCGGCCGGGGGGGTCCGGGGGACCCCGAGGGGGTCCCACGGTCGGTCGGGGCGCTTGCTGCCCCGCCGGACAATCGGGGCCGCGCTCGTGCTGGTCGCCCTGCTGCTAGCCTGGCTGCCGCGCAGCGGGCTGCTCGATCCCCCAGCCGGCCAGGCCGAGGGCTCGCGGTCGGGGGCGGGCTCTGCCACCGCCGGGGAGGCGACCGTGCAGGTGCCGGACGTGGTCGGCCAGCAGGCCGACGCGGCCGAGGCCCGGCTCCGGGAACTCGGGCTGGCGACCCGGATGACCGGCGCCGGTCGGAACGGTCGGGTGCGGGAGGTCGACCCTCGGCCGGGCACGGCCGTCGCCGCGGGCTCGACGGTGGAGCTGGTGATCGGCGCGAAGGGCAGGAAGGGCAAGGGCGGAGACGGCGACGACAGGGACGGGGACGACTGATGGCGACTCCGCAGGTGCTGCTCGACCGCTACGAGGTCGGCCGGCTGCTCGGTGTGGGCGGCATGGCCGAGGTCTTCGAAGGCCACGACCGGCTGCTCGCCCGCCGGGTCGCCATCAAGGTGCCGCTGCCGCAGTACGCCTACGACCCCGGGTTCCTGCAGCGCTTCCGGCGCGAGGCGCAGGC
>DASYRU010000473.1:0-6358 GCA_036004165.1 Actinomycetota bacterium | reverse complement strand
TGCCGGTCGTCACCGACATGCAGGAGGCCCTCAAGGAGGGCTCGCCGGTCATCCACGAGCAGTTCGGCAGCAACGAGGCCTACACCTGGACGCTGGCCAACGGCGACACCGACAAGGTGTTCGCCGAGGCGCCGGTGGTGGTCAAGGAGCGCTACTACCACCCGCGGCTGATCCCCAACGCGATCGAGCCGCGCGGGGTGGTGGTGCAGCCGGCGCCGGCCCAGGGCGAGGTCACCATCTGGTCGGCCACCCAGATCCCCCACATCCTCAGGACCCTGATGGCCCTGGTGATGGGCATCCACGAGGCCAAGATCCGGGTGATCGCGCCCGACGTCGGCGGCGGCTTCGGCTCCAAGCTCAACTTCTACGCCGAGGAGGCGATCTCGGTCGCGGTCGCCCGCCGGCTCCGCCAGCCGGTCAAGTGGATCGAGGAGCGCACCGAGGCCTACCTGGCCACCATCCACGGCCGCGACGTGATCCAGGACATGGAGATCGCCGCCACCGAGGAGGGCAAGACCCTCGGCTTCCGGGTCAAGCTGTACGCCGACTTCGGTGCCTACATGCAGCTGGTCACCCCGGGGATCCCGATCCTCGGCGCCTGGCTGTACCACGGCGTCTACGACGCCCAGGCGTACAAGTTCGAGGCCACCGGCGTGTTCACCAACAAGACCCCGACCGACGCCTACCGGGGCGCCGGCCGGCCGGAGGCGACCTACGCGGTCGAGCGGGCGATGGACGCGCTCGCCCGCAGGGTCGGCAAGGACCCGGCGGAGATCCGCGAGATGAACTTCATCCCGCCGTTCGAGGAGGCCACCGAGGTCGCCTGCGGCCTGCAGTTCGACTCCGGCAACTACGCCGCCAGCCTGCAGAAGGCCAAGGAGCTGGCCGGCTACGACGAGCTGCGCAAGGAGCAGCAGGCCTCGGGCGGGCGCCGCAACGGCAAGCTGCTCGGCGTCGGCATCTCCACCTACATCGAGATGTGCGGCCTGGCCCCATCCCAGGTCCTGGCCGCGGTCAAGTACGCCGCCGGCGGCTGGGACGCGGCCACCATCCGCTGCCACCCGACCGGCAAGGTCACCGTGGTGACCGGCACCTCGCCGCACGGGCAGGGCCACGTCACCACCTGGTCGCAGATCGCCGCCGACGCCCTCGGCATCGACCCCGACGACGTGGAGGTGCTCCACGGCGACACGGCGGTCTCGCCGACCGGGATGGACACCTACGGCAGCCGCAGCATCTCGGTCGGCGGCACCGCCCTGTTCAAGGCGGCGGAGAAGATCCGCGCCAAGGCCAGGACGATCGCCGCCCACGAGCTGGAGGTCGCCGAGGAGGACCTGGAGTGGAAGGAAGGCAAGTTCCAGGTCGCCGGCGCGCCCGACAAGGCCAAGACGATCCCGGAGATCGCCTTCTCGGCCTGGACCGCCCACGCGCTGCCGGCCGACGTGGAGCCGGGCCTGTTCGCCAGCGCCGTGTGGGACCCGCCCAACTTCACCTTCCCGTCCGGCGCCCACATCTGCGTCGTGGAGGTCGACCCCGACACCGGCCTGACCAGGATCGTCAGGTACGTGGCGGTGGACGACTGCGGCAACATCATCAACCCGATGATCGTCGACGGGCAGGTGATGGGCGGCGTCGCCCAAGGCATCGCCGAGGCGCTGTACGAGGAGGCCCGCTACGACCAGAACGGCACCCTGCTGACCGGCAACATGACCACCTACCGGATCCCGTCCCCCGCCGAGCTGCCCGGCTTCACCCTGGACCGGACCGTGACCCCGTCGTCCACCAACCCGATGGGGGTCAAGGGCATCGGCGAGGCGGGGACGATCGCCGCGCCGCCGGCGGTGCTCAACGCGGTCGCCGACGCGCTGCGGCCCGTCGGGGTCGAGTTCATCGACCTGCCCGCCAGCGCCGAGCGGGTCTGGCAGGCCATCCAGTCAGCCCAGAGCAACCAGGGAGGTGCAGCGTGATCCCGGCGCCGTTCGACTACGAGGTGGCCTCCTCGGCCGACCACGCGGTCGAGCTGCTCGGCCAGGGAGGCGAGGACGCCAAGCTGCTGGCCGGCGGGCACTCGCTGCTGCCGCTGATGAGGCTGCGGCAGGCCACGCCGTCGATGCTGGTCGACATCGGCCGGCTACGCGACCTCAGCTACGTGCGCGACGCCGGCGACCGGCTCGCCGTCGGCGCCCTCACCACCCACGACGAGCTGCAGCACGACCCGCTGCTGCAGCGGGAATGCCCGATCCTCGCCCACACCGCCGGCGAGATCGGCGACCCGCAGGTGCGCCACCGTGGCACCATCGGCGGGTCGGCGGCGCACGCCGACCCGGCCTCCGACCTGCCCACCGTGCTGCTCGCCCTCGACGCCGAGCTGGTGGTCCACGGCCCCGGCGGCGACCGCACGGTCCCGGCGACCGACTTCTGGAAGTTCATCTTCGAGTCCGACCTCGGCCCCCAGGACCTGCTGACCGAGATCCGGGTGCCGAAGCTTGCCGGGGCCGGCTGGTCCTACCAGAAGTTCAGCACCAGGGCGCAGGACTGGGCGATCGTCGGGGTCGCCGCGGTGGCCCGCAACGGCGCCACCTCGGTGGCGCTCACCAACATGGGCTCGACGCCCGTGCGCGCCCGCGCGGTCGAGCAGGCGCTCGCCGGTGGGGCCGACGCCGCGGAGGCGGCGGAGCAGGCGCTGGAGGGCACCAACGCGCCCGACGACGCCCTCGCCAGCGACGAGTACCGCCGGCACCTCGCCAAGGTGCTCACCAGACGGGCTGTCGAGGAGGCACGGTCGCGCTGAGCGGCACGTCGGCGGGGAGGGCGCCGGGAGCCGGTGCCCTCCCCTTCGCTTCCGTCGAGGAGCTTGAGGCCGCCCTCGCCGGCCACGCCTACCTGGCCGACCGCGGGCTGGCCACCGCCATCTACCTGGCGCTGCACCTGGACAAGCCGCTGCTGCTGGAGGGCGAGGCAGGCGTCGGCAAGACCGAGGTGGCCAAGGTGCTGGCCGGGCTGCTCGGCCGCCAGCTGGTGCGGCTGCAGTGCTACGAGGGCATCGACGCCAGCCAGGCCCTCTACGAGTGGGACTACTCGCGCCAGCTGATCGCCGTCCGCGCCGCCCAGCTCGGCGAACGCCAGGCCGACCTGTTCGGCACCGAGTTCCTGGTGGAGCGGCCGCTGCTGTTGGCGGTGCGGGCCGGTTCGCTGGCGGTGCTGCTGATCGACGAGCTGGACCGCGCCGACGACGAGTTCGAGGCGTTCCTGCTCGAGGTCCTCTCCGAGTTCGCGGTCACCATCCCCGAGATCGGCCGGGTGGCCGCCGAGCGGCCGCCCGCGGTGGTGATCACCTCCAACCGCACCCGAGAGCTCCACGATGCGCTCAAGCGCCGCTGCCTGTACCACTGGATCGACCATCCGTCGGTGGAGCGGGAGGTGGAGATCGTGCGGATGCGGGCCCCAGAGGTGCCGGAGGCGCTCGCCCGGCAGGTCGCCGAGGCGGTCGCGCGGCTGCGCCGGCTGGACGTCGCCAAGCGTCCGGGGGTGGCGGAGACGATCGACTGGTCGCAGGCGCTGGCCTTCCTCGGCGCCACCCGGCTGGAACCGGAGCAGGCCGCCGCCACCCTCGGGGCGCTGGTCAAGGACCACGAGGACCAGGACCTGGTCCGCTCCCGCCTCGACCAGGTGCTGGGGCAGGAATGAGCGCGGATCCCGGCCTCGAGCGGCTGGTCGGGTTCGGGCGGCTGCTGCGGCAGCGGGGGCTGCCGGTCGGCACCGGGCGGATCCTCACCTTCTGCCGGGCGGTGGCCGCCCTGGACCGGCTGGACCGCAGCGGCGTCTACTGGGCCGGACGGGTCGCGATGGTCGCCCGCAAGGAGGACCTCGACGCCTACGACCAGGCGTTCGACGCCTGGTTCCCCAGCCAGCTCGACGTCGCGCTGTCTGCGGTCGCCGGCTGGGTCGGGCAGACCCCCGCCCCGCGGCAGATCGAGGTGCTCCTGGACCAGGGCGTCGCCGAGGAGCGCTGGGAGCCGGTCGAGGGGAGCGAGGACGGCGAGGCGACGGTCGGGGTGCTGGCCAGCGGCGCCGAGGTCCTGCGGGCCAAGTCGTTCGACCAGCTCACCGAGGACGAGCGGCTGCACGCCGACCGCACCATCCGCGCCCTGGCCGTGCAACTTCCGACCAGGCGCAGCCGCCGTTCCAGGCCGTCCCCCTACGGCCGCCACTTCGACCTGCGGCGCACCCTGCGGGCCTCGCTGCGCACCCAGGGCGAGCCGTTCCGGCGGGCCTGGCGCGACCGGCGGGTCCGGCCACGGCCGCTGGTCCTGATCCTCGACGTGTCCGGCTCGATGTCGGCCTACTCGCGGGCGCTGATGCAGTTCGGCTTCGCGGCCAGGCGGGCCGGCCGCCGGGTCGAGGTCTTCTGCTTCGGCACCCGGCTGACCCGGGTCACCAGGGCGCTTTCCCGCTCGGAGCCCGACGACGCCCTGCGCGAGGTGGCCGCCAGCGTGGTCGACTGGGACGGCGGCACCCGCATCGGCGCCTCCCTCAAGGAGCTGCTGGACCGCTGGTCGCAGCACGTCGCCATGCGCGGCGCCGTGGTGGTGCTGTGCTCGGACGGGCTGGAGCGCGGCGACCCCACCCTGCTCGCCGCCCAGGTCGCGCGGCTGGCCCGCCTCGCCCACCGGCTGATCTGGGTCAACCCGCTGAAGGGGAGCGTCCGCTACCAGCCGCTCGCCCGCGGCATGGCCGCCGCCCTGCCCCACGTGGACGTGTTCGTGGCCGGTCACAACCTGGAGAGCCTCGACGCCCTCTGCGAGGTGCTGGCGGAAGCCCGGTGAAGGCGGCCTCATGGAGGTGTACGGTGCGATGGTGGATCCGAAGGCGCAGGTGACCGTGCTGCTCACCGCCGAGCGGTTGTCCCTCGACGCGGCCTTCCAAGCGGTCCTGCGTCCCAGCTGCGGCGGCACCGCCCTGTTCGTGGGCACCACCCGCAGCCCCAACCGCGGCAGGGTGGTCGACGAGCTCGAGTACGAGGCCTACGCCGAGCTGGCCGGTCCGGAGCTGCGGCGGGTCGGCGAGGCCGCCGCGGCCCGCCACGGCCTCGGCGCCGTCTACCTCGCCCACCGGGTCGGGGTGGTCGCCGCCGCCGAGCCGAGCGTGATCGTGGCCGCCTCCGCGCCGCACCGCACCGAGGCGCTGGCCGGCTGCCGGGAGCTGATCGACGAGCTCAAGCGGACCGTGCCGATCTGGAAGAAGGAACGCTGGCAAGGCGGCGGCCACTGGGTCGGCCTCCCCGGGGGGGTCCGGGCGGCTCAAGGAGCCGAAGGCGATAGCCCCCCGGTCAAAGCCCAGCCGGAAGAGGTGCGGCGTGCCTGAGATGGTCGACGCCTTCGGCCGGGTCGTGCGCGACCTGCGGGTCTCGGTCACCGACCGCTGCAACTTCCGCTGCCTGTACTGCATGCCGGAGGACGGCCTGCCCTGGCTGGCCAGGTCGGACGTGCTCACCGGCGACGAGATGGTCCGCGCGCTGCGGGTGGCCATCGAGCTGGGCGTGCGCACCGTCCGCATCACCGGCGGCGAGCCGACCCTGCGCCGCGACCTGGTCGACGTGGTCGCCGCCCTCGGCGGCCTCGGGGTGGAGCTGTCGATCACCACCAACGGCTTCCTGATGGACCGGCTGGCCGAGCCGCTGCGCCAGGCCGGCCTGCGGCGGGCCAACGTCTCCCTCGACTCCCTGCGCCGCGACCGCTTCAAGCAGATCACCAGACGCGACGCGCTGCAGCGGGTGCTGGACGGCATCGACGCCTGCCTGGCCGCCGGCCTGCTCCCGCTGAAGATCAACGCGGTGGTGGTGCGCGGCTTCAACGACGACGAGATCGAACCGATGGCCGGCTGGGCCCGCGACCTCGGGGTCGAGCTGCGCTTCATCGAGTTCATGCCGCTGGACGCCCCGGGCGAGTGGACCCGCGAGCAGGTCGTGCCCGCCGGCGAGATCCTGACCCGGCTGGACGCCGCCTTCGGGCTGCAGGCCCCCGACCCGCGCGGCAGCGCCCCGGCCGAGCGCTACCGGTACGCCGACGGTCGCGGCACCGTGGGCATCATCGCCTCGGTCACCCGCGCCTTCTGCGCCCAATGCGACCGCGTCCGGCTGACCGCCGACGGCCAGGTGCGCACCTGCCTGTTCGCCACCACCGAGTACGACCTGCGTTCGGTGCTGCGCTCCGGGGAAGGCGACGAGGCGGTCGCCCGCGTCTACCTGGACGCGGTCGCCCGCAAGCAGTGGGGCCATCGGATCAACGAGCCCGATTTCGTCCAGCCAGCCCGCGGCATGTCGCAGATCGGCGGGTAGCGGCCCCGGTTCCGGTAGGCT